>JAFZZX010000182.1 GCA_017615515.1 Clostridia bacterium | reverse complement strand
TGGAAAGCGTGTCGGTTTCTTTGGCGGGCAACAGTATGACCGTCACGTTTGCCGATCTCTCCCTCGAAAAGGCGATCTTCGACGCCGTGACCTCGCTCGGCTATACGGTCTATCCCTATGGCGCGGCGCAGGACGGTACGCCCGAGCCCACCCGCCTTTTGCGCCGTTTTTTGTATTCGCTTGCCTTTTTGCTCCCCTTATTGTGGTTCTCGATGGGCGAGATGATCGGCTTGCCCGTCCCCTCGGCGGCGATCTCTCTCGCGGTGCAGTTCGTGCTTTCCGCCGCGATCGTCGGGGTCAATCGTCGTGTCTTTACGGGCGGCGCGCGCGCGCTTTTCAAGGGGGTGCCGAATATGGATACCCTCGTCGCTCTGGCGTCGTCCGTCGCTTTTTTGTATAGTTTGGTTTTGACCGTCCTTTTTTACGCGGGCGGCGGTATGCGCCACGTCTTTTACGAGTCTGCGGCGATGGTGCCCACCCTCGTGACCCTCGGCAAGTTCCTCGAAGAGAAGAGTAAGGGCAGAACGGGGCGGGAGATCGAACGCCTCGTCAAGATGATGCCGACGAGCGTCGTCCTGCTTCTGGGCGGCAAGGAGATCGTCCTCTCCGCCGAAGAGGTGGCGGTCGGCGACCTCGTCGTGCTGAGGCAGGGAGATCGCGTTCCCGTGGACGGCGTCGTGACCGAAGGAACGGCGTTTGTCGACACTTCGGCGATCACGGGCGAATCTCTGCCCGTCGAGGTCAAGGTCGGAGACAGCGTCGCTTCGGGCGGCGTGCTCGCGAGCGGCTATCTGATCCTTCGTGCGGAGAAGGTCGGTGAGGAGAGCAGTTTTCAGCGGGTGCTGGAACTCGTGCGCGAAGCGTCCGCGTCCAAGGCGCCCGTGCAACGCGTCGCGGACAAGATCGCGGGCGTCTTCGTCCCGATCGTGTGCGGCATCGCGCTCGTGACCTTCCTTTTGTGGCTCCTCTTGTCCGGCGATCTCGACAGCGCCTTCCGTTATGGGATCGGCGTCCTCGTGATCTCTTGTCCCTGCGCCTTGGGACTCGCCACCCCCGTCGCGGTGATGGCGGCGGCAGGGAAAGGCGCGTCGCTCGGCGTCCTGTATAAAAACGCGGCGAGCATCGAGATCTTGAGCAAGGCGAAGGTCTTACTCCTCGATAAGACCGCCACCTTGACCGAGGGCAAGCCCGAGGTGCGCGCGTTTTACAATCGATCCGACCTTCCTGACGAGAGGGTATTGTCGCTTGCCCGAGCCGCGGAGCTCCGCTCCTCGCATCCGCTCGCCGCACCCATCGTTTCCTTTTGCGGTGAAAGTAACGTTTTGCCCGATTCTTACGAGTATTTCACGGGAAAAGGCGGCGTCGCCACGGTAGAGGGAGAGCGCTACTATATCGGCAATGCATCGCTCCTGCCGTTTACCCCCGATCGCACCGTCGAGGAGCGTGAACGAGGCGGCACGACGGTGTATTTCGCGAATGACCGAGAGGTCCTCGCTCTGTTCGTCCTTGCGGACGCGCTGAAAGATCACGCTCGAGAGACCATGGCTCTTTTATCCGAGGAAGGGTACCGCGAGGTGATGCTCACGGGGGATAATCAAAGGGTCGCGTATGCCGTTGCCGCCGACCTCGGCGTCGAAGAAGTGCGCGCCGAGACCCTTCCCGAGGATAAGGCACGTATCGCGCGAGAGTATAAGGAAAAAGGCTATGTGACCGTGATGACGGGGGACGGGATCAACGACTCTCCCGCCCTGAAGTCCGCCGACGTGGGCGTCGCGATGGGGCAGGGCACCGACGTTGCGATCGACGCGGCGGACGTCGTGCTCCGCTCGGGCGAGATCACAGCGCTTGCGGACGCATTGTTGCTCGCGCGGAAGGGGTTTCGCGTGATCAAGGGCAACCTCTTCTGGGCGTTCTTCTATAACGTCGTTGCGATCCCGATCGCGGCGGGTGCTTTCTCGTCCTTCGGGCTGTCCTTAACGCCGACGATCTCGGCGGCGGCGATGAGCCTCAGTTCGCTCTTCGTAGTCACGAACGCGCTCAGGATCAATCGCTACAAGCGCGTGCGCTTTTCGCGTGCGTGTGCGGAGCGTTGTCCCGTCGTGCCGATCCCGAATAAGAATAACGATCTCCCCGTCGAGCCAGACGCCGAGGGGGAAAAGGAGAATAACGATATGTGTTTCAAAAAGCAAAAGACCACCGTTTTGACCGTCGAAGGCATGATGTGCGAGCATTGTAAGGCGCGCGTGGAAAAGGCGCTCTCCGCGGTTTCGGGCGTCAAGAAAGTCAAGGTCGATCTCGCCGCCAAGACCGCGACGGTCACGGGTGAGGTCGAGACCGAGGCATTGGTCGCCGCCGTCACCGAGGCGGGATATTCCGCAAATCAAAAATAGAGCGGCGACTTAATTGATTATTAAAGAGCCAAGCGATTATGGGGTTACCGCTTCTGAAGGTGTCGCCCAATTCGGTTTTTGCCGCGGCACCGAATAACATAGCGGTCACAAAAACAACAACGAGACATCCGAATATCGTTCCGAGAAAACTCTCCACCACCTTTTCGGCATGGTTGCTTTTTTCAGCTTTTAAAGCATCTTGCGGTTTCGCTTAAACATGCAGTAAGAGTATGTTTCATAAGATCTACGAACTTATGGTATGATTTTTTACAGCGTCAGTTGCCGCTTGATGATCGGCATCAGTTTGTTCAGCGCGGCGAGGATCTCGCTGAGACATTCCTTATAGACCTTTTCGTCGCCGCCGTACGGGTCTTTGATGTCTCCGCAGCCCGTCAGTTGGTCGAGGGTGAAGACTTTGGGCAGTTTGCCGAGACGCATTCTGTGGCGTTCGGTCATGCAGATCACGAGGTCGCTGTTCAGGATGTCGTCCGTCGTGATTTGGGTCGCGAAATGCTTTTTGATCGGGATCTCCGCGTCCTCGAGCGCCTTTTTCGCGTTGGGCGAGATGTCTGCGCCCACGTTCGCCACCACGCCGCGGCTCTGCACTTCGACGCCCGTGACGCCCTCTTCCGCGAGCATCACCTCGAAGGCGCATTCCGCCATCGGTGAGCGGCAGGTATTTCCGCTGCATACGAATGTGATCTTCATAGTCTGTTCCCTCCCGTTGCTTTTTTGATGCGATCCATCGCGGCGTAATACTCCCGTCTGTCCGACAGATCCTCTATGACTGCGGCGTCGTAACTTTCCGCCTCGCGGAGCGCGCCGTAGATCCTATGTTGCGCGTCTTTCGCCGTGTTGCCGAGCGATAGGCTCGGGGCGTACATTTCCGCCGTTTCCTCGGTCGCGATGAGGACGGGACGGAGCCCCTGCGCCATGAGGCGCTCCAAGGCGCTCTGTAGGGACTCTCGCGCCGCGAGATAGCAGGGCACTTTGGGTGAATAATGCTTGTATTTCATGCCCGGAGCGAGCGCTTCTTTGATCTCGCCGCGGTAGTAGTCGCCTTCGCCGAGCACCGCGCGGATCTCTTCCGCCGTGATCGCGCCGGGTCTTAATACGGTGGGCGTGTCGCCCGTCAGGTCGACGATCGTGCTCTCGATGCCGACTTCGGCGTCGCCGCCTTCGAGGATCATCGGGATCTCTCCCGCGAGATCTTCGTAAACGTGTGCGGCGGCAGTCGGGGAGACGTGCTTGCTCTTATTCGCGCTCGGAGCGGCGATCGGCACCCCCGCTCGGTTGATGAGTTCTCTCGCCACGGGATGAGAAGGGAATCGGATCGCGACGGTCTGTCTGCCGCCCGTCGTCGCGTCGGGCACGACGGCTTTCTTTTTGAGGATCATCGTCAGCGGCCCGGGGCAAAACGCGTCGTACAGTCTCCGCGCATCGGGGGTGACGTGGGCGATGCTTTCCGCGTCTTCGATCTTGGTCAGGTGGACGATCAAAGGATTGTCCGAGGGACGAC
>JAFZZX010000181.1 GCA_017615515.1 Clostridia bacterium | reverse complement strand
TGGGCGGCGGATCGCGGCGTGAAGAGAAAGAAATACTGGACGAAGAAAGACGGGAAAAGCTCTTTACGAGCATCAAACGCGACGACGTAAAGGCCTTTGGGACGATGATGACGCCCGAGGTCCTTTGCGCCGTGTTCGGGCGTTTCCCTCTCCTTTCTCTCCTATATCTGTATCGTGCCACGCACATCGTAAAGCGCTATTATAAGGAACTGATCAAGGAGCGTCCCCCTGTCAGAGAGGAGCCCTTCCGCGAGGCGGAAGAGCGCTTCCGCACCGTCGCGGGCAAGTGCTTGCGCTATTATATTCTCTCGGAGGCAGGGGCGGGATCGGCTCGCGGAGCGAACGGGAAGAGCGCGGACGACAAGGCGACGATGGGTTATGCGAGCGCGTCGGTCTCTCCCCTCGAGATGCTCGCGATCTTGGGTCGCGGACGCGAACTGAAAAAGCTCTACGTCGTCTATCCGAACGCACAGAAATATCTGCCCGCCGTTCATCGGCTCTACTATACCCGCCTCGGGCAAGGGGTCAGCGCGACGGGGAAAACGCTCGATCTTCCCCCCGAACCGATCTCCTACGAGGAGAGAAGGCACTCCGCCTTCTTCGCTTGGTTGTCCCTTGCGATCGGTCTGGTCTTCGCGGCGGTGACGGTCTTTTTGTCGGTCTATTTCGGGCTCGGCAACGACCGCGTCTACTATAAAGTCAGGACGGACGCCGCATTCCTATCCGCTCTCCAAGCGGATCAAACCGTCTATTTGAAGGCCGACGTGACCTTGTCTCTCGGCGTCGCTTCTTTTTCCGAACAATTCGAAGGCAACGACCACGTCGTTCACCTGCACGCCCCCTTTGCGGACAAGTTTGAGGGGGATCTTCGCAACGTGATCTTCGTCCTCGAGCCCGACTTCACGGGAGACGCCGTGATCGGGGAGAACAGCGGCACGATCCATAACGTGCGCGTCGTCGCCGAGGGTTTGTCCGTGGAGAAGGGCGGCGAGTATATGGGACTTTTGACCGCAGTCAACACGGGTTCGATCGACGGTTGCTACGCCGTATTGTCCGTGGAGATCACGGGCGACGCGGGCGGGGACTGCTATTTTGCACCCTTCGCGGGCGACAACACGGGCGCCATACACAATTGCCACGCAGAAGGGACGATCAGGGCGTTGAACGTGGACGTCGCGGGCGTTGCGGGGAAAAACGAGAAGACGGGCGTGATCACCGATTGCGCCGTAAATATGGTGCTTAGGGAGAGATCCGACATCAAGGGCTGGACGCCCAACGTCGCGGGCGTCACCGATCATAACGAAGGCGCGATCGACGGTTGCGCGGTCTCGGGCTCCGTGACCTCGACTCTCGTGTCCCCCGAACTCGGGGAAGAGGATCACGTTATGTCCGCCTATGCGGCAGGGGTCGCGTGCGTGAACGTCGGCAGCGTCAAAGGCACGACCGTTCGTGCGACGGTTACGGCGGAGACGACGGGCGGCGCGGCGTTTGCGGGGGGCGTCGTTTCGCTGAATACCACGCTGACTGCCGATCCGACGGCGTCGGGCATCGTCGAGCATTGCTCGGGTCTCGGTGCGGTGCGTGCGCTCGCGCAGGCGGAGAACAACAGTTATGCGGGCGGCATCGCCGCCGTCAACGATACGGGATCCACCGTCTCTTCTTGCAGGCAGACCGCTATGGTCCTGGCGGAGAGCCCCGATCGCTACTACGATTTCACGGGCGGCATCGTCGGCAGTAACGGCGGCGTCGTGGAAAACTCTTTCTTTATCGGCACCCTTCCCGATTACGACGAAGACAGCTTGGTCGGCGGGATCTGCGGTATGACCTACCTATACGGCGACGGCTACTTTATGCAATACACGGTCGATCTCGTGGGCAACGCCTATCTTTCCGCTGCGGTACACGCGTCGGGCGGGTTGAAGCTCGTGAGCATCGGGCAGAGCCTTTACAGCGCCGTGGCGCTGGAGAGGAGCGGCGGCGCCTCTTTACTGAACCTCGGAGGGACGGCGGCGTCGATCGACGAGATCAAGGCGATGGAGATATACTATGAGTAAGAGCGCGAAGAGAAAGATATTGGTTCTGTCTGTGGCGGCATTGCTCGTCGCATTGTTCGTGACGATCCTGCTATTGTCTGTGCCGCTTGGCGGAAAGGCGAGCGTCCTCCCCGTCACCGTTCTATACGTCGTGGGCGGCGTGGTCGCGGGCTTGTTCCTCGGGGCGGCGGTCTTTTTCTTCCTTCTAAGCAAAAAAGATCGTTGACGAGCGCGCGCAAGAGTATTATTATTAACGAATACAGGAGATAATGTAGGTAGAATTATGTACACACCGGCATTGGATGAAAACGAGCTGATCGCGCGCATTCGCGCGGCGTTCCCCGAGGCGCAGAGCGAGATGGTTCTGCGTGCCTTTTCCCTTGCGAAAGAGGCGCACGCGGGGCAGTTCCGACTGTCTGGCGAACCGTACATTATCCACCCCTGCCACGTCGCGAATATCCTCTTGGATCTCGGTATGGACGCCGAGTCGGTCGCCGCAGGCTTTTTGCACGACGTTCTCGAAGATACCGACGTCTCGCGCGATCGTCTCGTCGAGGAGTTCGGCGAGAGCGTCACGACCCTCGTGGACGGTCTGACAAATATCAACCGCATTCAATTCAAGAACAAACAACAGGCGCAGGCGGAGAACTTCCGCAAGTTGATGATGAACGTCGCAAAAGACCTGCGCGTCATCATTATTAAACTTGCCGATCGCCTGCACAATATGCGTTCGCTCGAGTACAAGTCGCCCGAGGATCGGATCGCGATCTCGCAGGAGACTTTGGATCTCTACGCCCCCTTTGCTTCCCGCCTCGGCATCGGCAAGATCAAAGGCGAACTGGAAGATCTGGCGATGCGCTATCTCTATCCCGAGGAGTATTCCGAGCTCGTCACGCTCATAAACTCCAAAAATGAGGAGCGGGATTACTTCGTAAAGCGGGTCAGCGAAATGCTCCGCGCCGCGCTGGAACCGCACGGGTTCCGATTCGAGATCAACGGCAGGGCCAAGCACTTTTACAGCATTTACCGCAAAATGAAACGTATGAACTGCTCGATCGAGCAGATACACGACTTGCTTGCGATCCGCATCATCGTGGATGGCAGCGTGGAGGATTGCTACAGCATCCTCGGCAGGGTGCACGCGATGTGGCGCCCCTTGAGCCGCGAACGAATCAAGGACTACATCGCGGTGAACAAACCGAACGGGTATCAATCTCTGCACACCACCGTGATCGGACCGATCGGCAATCGCCCCTTTGAGATCCAGATCCGCACCAGGGATATGCACCGCGTCGACGAGTACGGCGTCGCCGCCCATTGGAAGTACAAGGACGGCAAGACCGATCCCAAGCTGGACGACAAGATCAGTTGGCTTCGTGAGATCATGGAATTGCATGAGAACGATGCGGACAACAGCGAGGAGTATCTGAATGCGATGAAGACCGAGCTGTTCCTCGACGAGGTCTTCGCGTTTACGCCGCAGGGCGACCTAAAGTCGTTGCCCGTCGGCTCCACCGTCGTGGACTTCGCCTACGCGATCCACAGCGAGGTCGGCAATAAGTGCGTGGGCGGCAAGAACAACTCGAGGATCGTGCCCCTCTCCACCAAGATCAAGAACGGCGACCGCGTCGAGATCATCACCTCGCCGAACGCCAAGCCGAGCCGCGATTGGATGCGTTTCGTCGCCGCTCCCGCCACCAAGGCGAGGATACGTCAATACTTCAAGCACACGATGCGCGACGAGAATATCCGCATCGGCAGGGATATGCTGATCGCCGCTTGTAAGAAAGCGGGTTACAGCGCGAAGGAACTGATGGTGGACGAATGGATCTGCGAGACGGCGGAGAAGCAGAGCTACGCCTCGGCGGACGACGTGCTCGCCGCGGTCGGTTTCGGCGAACTCAAGCCCAAGCAGATCATCGACCGCCTCGTGAATAAATATCGCGAGATCGCGCCGAAAGAAGAGGTCAAACCCGTCCAACCCAAGAAATCGACCGCCGTGAACAGCGTGTTGATCGACGGCGAGGACGGTATGCAGGTACATATGAGCAAGTGTTGCAATCCGCTCCCGGGGGACCGCATCGTCGGCTATATCACCCGCGGCAGAGGGATCAACGTGCATCGCTCCGACTGCGAAAACGTCGCGCTCTTGGAGCCCGAAAGGCTGATCAAGGCGGAATGGAGCGGCGTTGCGGCGGGCAAGTTCTCCGCCACCCTCTACGTCTATGCGACCAGCACCCTTGCGATCAACCAAACCACCGAGGTCTTCGCCGGTATGGGGATCGAGATGACCCACATCGCCGCCGCGGTGGATAAAGATAAAAACGTAAAGATCGAAGTCACAGTCGAACTGTCCGGCAGGGAGGAGCTCCTCGCCGTCAAGAACAAACTCTTGCAGATCAAGACCGTGACCGACGTCGTGAGAGGATAATATGATCGAGATCAAACAAGTCACCACAGCCAAACAGCGCCGCGCTTTCGCGAATTTTCCGCTGAAACTCTACCCGAAGGATTCGCACTACGCGCCGCTTTTCTACGCGGACGAGAAAGCGTTGCTTTCCGAGAAGACCAATATTTACGGCGACTACACGAAGAGCGTTTTCTTTCTCGCCTACGACGAAAAGGGCAAGGTGGTCGGGCGCGTGGGCGCCATCGTGAACTATGCCGACATCGAGAAGACGGGCGTAAAGAGCGTGCGTTTTACCCGCCTCGACGCGGTGGACGACAGGGAAGTCTTCGCGGCGCTGATGGGCGCGGTGGAGGATTTCGCGCGCGCCGAGGGCATCGGCATTGTGCACGGCCCGCTCGGCTACAACGATATGGACAAGGAGGGTCTGCTCGTCGAAGGCTACGAGTACGACGAGACCTACGGCGGCGTCTACAATTATCCCTACTATCTCCCTTACCTCGAGTCGCTCGGCTACGCCAAGGAGTTCGACTGGACGGAGCGCATCCTCTACGTCGGCGACAAGGTGGACGAGCGCTATACCCGTATGGCGGAGATCGTGAAGAAGCGCTACGGACTCACCGAACTGATCTCCAACGATATGAAGACGGGAGACCTCATCAACAAATACGCGGACAGTATCTTTTCGCTTCTTGACGAGGCG
>JAFZZX010000180.1 GCA_017615515.1 Clostridia bacterium | reverse complement strand
CGCCGTGAGGGAGAGCGCGCTATGGGTCTTAGGGACTTTCTAGGGAGAAAGCGCGATGTCGTCAGTTGCTGCTCGTCTCTTGTTGGAGTTTGTCGTAGTAGTTGTCGATCGCGATGACGATGGCGATGTAGAGCGCCGCCTTGTCTTCCATATCGGTCTCGAGCCAAAAGGAATCCTTGACCAGGTTGAAGTTCCTGCGGACGTGCGCGACGGGCACGCCGTTGTCCAGAATGTCGTAGTGTCTGCCGATGAAGTCGCCCTCGATCGAGAGGTTCAGGTTGCTTCCTTCCGCGCAGATGAAGTCGAAGTTTTGACGGAAAGAGAACAAACTGCGCTTTTTGATCGTGACGAGGATGTTGCCATCCGCATCCATCAGGAAAACTTTGGGCAGGAGGATGTGGAAAAACTTGTTGCGAACGCGGTAAAGGGTGTTGCCGTTTATGTCGCAGATCGTCTTGTGCTTGGTGAAGGTGAAGACCCTGCCCTTGACGAAGAAGAGGTCGGTGCCGTTGTCGTCGCGAACGGTGGAAGATCCGCCGAAAGAAACTATTTTGTTTTTGATGATATATTTCATAATTTGCCTCCGAAATAAGATACAATTATTCTATATCATTTCGCGGAAAAAGTCAACTCTCGATCGCATCTTCCGAAACGATCCGTTCGTTCGTCCGTCTCCTTTTGCAACTATTCCGTCATTTTTTCCTCACGGTCGGCGTCCGCTTTGGTGCGCTGTGCCGTTCCGATCGGATGCTTGGGCGGGGCATAGACCGAATAGAGTTTGAGGGGCTCTCTGCCGTCGTTTACGACGTTGTGATAGCGCCCCGACGGCACGAGGATCCCCGCGCCTTCCGTCGCTTCCCCGACGAAAGACATCGTCTCCGCGCTCTCACCCATGAAGACCGCCGCCGTCCCTTGTTCGACTACGAGCAGTTGATCGAGATCCTCGTGGATTTCCTTGCCGACTTCGCCGCCGACGGGAACGCTCATCACCGTGATCTGCATATGTTCGCCCGTCCACATTTCCCGCCTGAAATAATCGTTAAATAGAGTTGCCTTGCGGATATATACCACTCCGCCGATCGGTTGATTGTGCATAAGATACCTCCTTTTGGCTATGGTATATGCGCTCTCGCCGCTCGGCGTGCGCTCGTGGCGTCGTGCGAAAGCGACAGTAAATATTAAATTATTATTAACAACCTTGTCTTTTCCGCGTGCGCTATGATAAAATGAAACGTATGAGAAACGCCTTTTTCAAAAAAACCTTATTCTGTTTGTTCGCGGTGGTTTTGCTCGTGACGCTTTTATTCGCGGCGTGTTCACGCAAGGGGAAGGACGTCCCCGTTCCGACCGGTCTTGCGATCAAGAACGAGGTGTTGACCTGGAATGCGGTCGACGGCGCGTTGAGTTACGACGTCAAGATCGACGAGACCGTCTATTCCACGCAGGAAACGCGCTTCCCTCTCCCGATCACAGACTACGAGTTTCACGAAATCACGGTCAGGGTGAATACCCACGACGGCGCGAGCGAATACGCTTCCTCGCTCACCTATACCCGTCACGCCACGCAGACGGTCTTGGCGTCGCTGTCGACGCCCGAGATCACGATGACCTCAAACCGCGTGATGTGGGGTACCGTGCTCAATAACAACGGCTACTTGATCTATATGGGCAATACCGTCATCACGGTGGCGAAGAATGCGACTTATTACGATCTCACCTTCCCCGCGGACGGCATCTACTATATCCGCATGCAGACCCTCGGCGACGGGGTGAGTTATTCCAACAGCAATATCAGCAACGCCTACGCCGTGACGGTGAAGGACGGAAAAGCCCCGCTGAGGAAACTGCCGAAGGCGGAGTTTAGCTTCGACGTGTCGACCAAGAGCCTCGTGTGGACCAATCGCTATTCGGCGGAAGCGGTGGATTACGAGATCTATCAAGAGGGGATCTCCCTTCCGATCGAGACCATTCCCGCCGACGCGACCAAGGTTAAAATGACCTATAAGCCGACCCTGAACGGCACGAAAGTTACCTATAAGATGCGCCTGATCAGCAACAACGGACTATACAGTCCTTCCGACTTTAACCAAAGCATCACCTTCCCGATCGCGGACAGCGCGCCGACCGATCTCGCGGTCTCTCTCAGCAAAGGCACGAGCGCGTACGAGATCTCGTGGAGCGCCGCGACCTATTGCGACGGCTATACCGTGGAGATCGACGGCGTGACCTATGACCCGACGGAGGCTCTGTCGATGCCCATTCCGAGCGGACTTGCGGAGGGCAGGCATATCGCCCGCGTCAAGACGCACGGCGTCGGCGTTCACTATGCCGATTCGATCTATAGCGAGGGCGTGGTCTTCTATCTCGACGGCAAGGGTGAAATGCCCACGCCGATTCAGACGCCGACCGCTCCGACGCTCCTTGCGAACGAGGACGGGGAGAGTTATACCGTCTACCTGACCCCCGTCGAGGGTGCGGCGAAGTACCGCTTGATCTTCGTCGGGGCGAGCGGAGAGAATACCCTCGTCGCCGTGAACGATCAATTTGAGCTGACGGCAGGGCGCTTCGACAACAGGAACGCGACCGACGCGGAGAAGACGGTGATCGGCCGCATCTTGGGTGATATGGAGACGGGACTGCACCTTTCCGTCGTGGCGATCCCGAGCGATCCGCATTATCTGGAATCCGCGATCTCGCGCGAGGCATTTTTCTCGACCGACGGCGAATTGACCGCCACGATCTCACCCGATTTGACTTTCGGAGCCGACGGGTTCAGCTGGAGCGACATCGGAGAGGAGACCCTCTACGAGATAAAGTTGGACGGCGCGATCTATGATCCCGCCGAGTTGCCTTCGCTCTCCGAGGGCACGCATCGCGCTCGCGTTCGCGTAAAGAAGGACGGCGCTCTTTGGTCCAACGAGATCATCTTCCGTGCGCCGATCGATCTCGACGCGCCGACCGATCTTTCCTTGTCAAACGGCGTTCTGTCCTTTAATCCGAGCAAGAATGCGACGGGTTATAAACTGTTCGTTGACGGCATTTTGCTCCAAACCGTCAGTCCGAGCGATCATCGGATCACCCTTGCCAACTATATCAAGCAGGACGGCGAATACGTCTTGCACCTCGTCGCGACGGCAGGCAACGCGACGCTTGCGGATTCCGCTCCCTCTCGTCAGATCCTTTACGTTAAAAACGACGCGCCGAGCGGCACCGAGAGCAAACCTTATTATCTCTCCACCGCGACCGATCTGTGGGCGACGATGCGCGCCGATCCCACCGCAAACTTCCTGCTTGTCGGGAACGCCGTGTACGATTTTACGGGATTTGATTTTTCCGCCGCGTCCGCCTTTACCTTCAAGGGCACCTTGATGGGGAACGGCGCCACCGTGAAGGGCATTTCCGTTACCTCACCGCTTTTCAGCGCGCTCGAGGGAGCGACGATCCGCGATGTGACTTTTGAGATCGACGCGGAGAACTTCGTCTTTTCGCAAAACGGCATCTTCGCCGCGACCGCCAAGGACACGACGCTCTCCGGCATCGCTTTCTCGCTGTCGGGACGGACCGCTTCGCCCGAGACGGGTTCTTTCGGTTTGTTGTTCCATACGGTGACGGGACTTGCCTTGCGTGACAGTTCCGTCGTCTGCGACCTGACCGTAGGAAACGGCATGAAAACCGTGTTCGGCGTGATCGCGGACAGTTTCGAAGGAACGGCGTCGGGCGTGACCTTGTCCGGTAGGGTGAGCGCAAGCGGCAACGACGTCACGTGCGGCGCTTTTGCGGTAACGGGCGACATGACCTTGTCCGAGCTTACGTCGTCCCTGACTTTGACCCTCAACGCGACCAATCAATTGTCGATCGGCGGGATCTCGCCGAACGGCGTCGTAAAAGGTTCCCATATTACCCTCAAGAACGTGATTTCCGCCAACGCCGCTTACGCCGAGTATTACGGCGTGGCGAGCGAGAGCGTGACGATGTCAAGCAGCGATCTCGGCGGCACCGTCTCGGCGCAAGGCTCGAGCGTGACGATCGTGGGCGTCTCCAAGACGGGCGCGCTGTCTTTGACCGACGTCAAGGTCACCGCCGCCTTGAAGGGCAAGGCGTCTTCCGAACTCAGGGTCGCGGGCGTTGCCGACACGATTCCGTCGGGCGCGGTCACGACGGGATTCTCGTTTGAAGGAGAGATCGACGCGAACGCTCCCAAGGTCACCGCCGCGGGGATCGCGTTTACGTGCGTAGGTTCTTTCCGCGCGAAAAGCGCCGGCACGATCAAGGTGACCGGCAAAGAGGCGAAGGTTAGTTTAGGCGCGGTGAATGCGGCCGATATGACCATCGAGAGCGCGGGCAGCATCACGCTTATCAAGGTGGACGACGCCGAGGTCGGCGGTGCGGCGCTGACGTCAGACGGTAAGACGACTCTTTCGGGCAGACTGACCGTTTCCGCTACGGAATGCGGAGAAGTGCGTTTCGGCGGCGCGATCGCCTCGGGCGATCAAACGGTGGAGATCGGATCGTACGAGATAGACGGACAGCTTGCCGCGGACAGCATTCGATTCGGTGGTGTCGGCTACGACGCCGGCATGGTCAATTTCTCCGCTGCGTCTCTCGGCGTAAACGTGACCCTTACGAGCGAGGACGTCAAAGCCGCCGGCGCCTATCTGTCCGCGACTTCTGTCTCGGTTGCCAATCCGTCCGTCCTGTCCTCGCGGATCGCAGGGATCGGTTCCGGCGCGATCTCGGGCGTATTCGGCGAGGTCGGTTCGCCGCTTTTGAAAGACATTACGGTATCG
>JAFZZX010000179.1 GCA_017615515.1 Clostridia bacterium | reverse complement strand
TCGAGAGGTTTCTGCCTACGCCGTCGCGAGCGGATTCGTAGTCCTTGCCGCTCTGTGCGTCGGATACGGAAGAACAGTAACTGTATTTTTTGTGACTTTCAGCGGCTTTTTTGAAATAAGAAAGAGCCAACGCGCTGTTTTTATCGTTGGCGGCGTGGCCCCCAAGGATGAAACAAGCGGTCGGATTACCCTTATCGGCAGCTTCCGCAAGGAGCGAATCCGCCTTCGCTCTATCTATCTCGACCCCCTCGCCGACCGCATACATTTTGGAGAGATATACGAGCGCTTCCGTGCTACCTCCCGCAATCGCCTTCTCGTAGTTTTTGATCGCTTCTTCGTGATCCACGCCGACGCCGATGCCGAAATGATAACAGACGCCGAGATTATAGTGCGCGCGAGGAAGGCCGCTTTTCGCCGCTTCGAAATACAATAAAAACATATCGTGTTTCACTTCGGTCTCATCTGCTTCCGCACCCCGCTCCACTTTCTTAGCGTAGGTCAAAAAGCGCATTCCCGCACGATTGCATAAATCGACGGCTTGTTCGTATGTCACAACGTTCGTATCCATAACTGTATCATATCATTTTGTCAAAGTTTCGTCAATGCCATAACTTGAGTAAAAGAAAAAGCGTCGGCGAACCGACGCTTGTTTCTCTAAAGCAAATATTACTTTTGTGCCTCTTCGACCGCAACTGCGAGAGCGACGGACGCACCGACCATCGGGTTATTACCCATACCGATGAGGCCCATCATCTCGACGTGCGCGGGAACAGAAGAGGAACCTGCGAACTGCGCGTCGCTGTGCATTCTGCCCATCGTATCGGTCATACCGTAGCTGGCGGGACCCGCAGCCATATTATCGGGGTGAAGGGTTCTGCCCGTACCACCGCCCGAAGCGACGGAGAAATACTTTTTGCCGTTATCGACGCACCACTTCTTGTAGGTGCCCGCAACGGGATGTTGGAAACGAGTCGGGTTCGTGCTGTTACCCGTGATGGAGACGTCCACGCCCTCGTGACGCATGATCGCCACGCCTTCGCTGACGTCGTCGGCGCCATAGCAACGTACTTTCGCACGCTCACCATTGCTGTAAGCCGTCTCCTTCACGATCTGGAGATTGCCGGTATAGTAGTCATACTTGGTCTGCACGTAGGTGAAACCGTTGATACGGCTGATGATGAAAGCGGCGTCTTTACCAAGACCGTTCAAGATGACGCGCAAGGGATTCTTACGCACTTTATTTGCCGTTTTCGCGATACCGATCGCGCCTTCCGCCGCAGCGAAAGATTCGTGACCTGCGAGGAACGCGAAGCAAGCGGTCTCCTCACGCAGGAGCATCGCGGCGAGGTTGCCGTGTCCGAGACCGACTTGGCGCTGATCCGCAACGGAACCCGGAATGCAGAAAGACTGGAGACCGATACCGATATCTTCGGCGGCGTCCGCGGCTTTCTTCGTGCCCTTCTTGAGAGCGATCGCCGCACCGACGGTATAAGCCCAGACGGCGTTTTCGAACGCGATGGGTTGCACGCCCTTCACGATCTCTTCTACGTTGATACCCGCCTTCAGGCAAATATCACGAGCCTCTTCAAGGGAAGCGATGCCGTATTCGGCGAGTTTGGCATTGATCTGCTTGATTCTTCTTTCATAACCTTCAAAAGTGATAGCCATAATCTTTGCCCTCCTTATTGCTTGCGCGGATTGATAAAGGTCACACCTTCGGCGAATCTGCCGTAGGTGCCCGTGCACTTCTTCAAGGCTTCGTCAGCGGACGTACCCTTCGCGATGAGATCCATCATCACGCCGAGCTTCACGAATTCGTAACCGATCACCTCGTTCTCCTTGTCGAGAGCGAGCCTCGTCACGTAGCCTTCCGCCATCTCGAGATAACGGACGCCCTTCTTCTCGGTGGAATACATCGTGCCGATCTGCGAACGGAGACCTTTACCGAGATCCTCAAGACCGGCGCCGATCACGAGGCCGTTCTCGGAGAAAGCGGACTGCGTTCTGCCGTAAACGATCTGCAAGAAGAGCTCGCGCATCGCGGTATTGATCGCGTCGCAAACGAGGTCGGTATTCAAGGCTTCGAGAATGGTCTTACCGGGCAGGATCTCGGCGGCCATCGCGGCGGAGTGGGTCATACCCGAGCACCCGAGAGTCTCGACGAGAGCCTCGCGGATGATGCCGTCCTTTACGTTCAGGGTCAGCTTGCAAGCGCCCTGTTGCGGCGCGCACCAACCGACACCGTGCGTAAGACCGTTAATGTCCTTGATCTCCTTGGCTTGGACCCATTTGCCCTCTTCGGGAATGGGAGCGGGACCATGGTTAGGACCTTTCTTGACGCAAACCATTTCATCAACTTCGCGTGAATATTGCATTAAAAGTTTCCTCCCAAATTAGATTTGTAATTTGATTATATCACACGCGCGCGCTAACTGTATAATGATTTTTCTGTGTTCGGAAAAATAACTTAAAATATAGAAGAAGAGAGACTTCACTCGAAGTCTCTCTATGCGATGATCGCTGTGCCCGCATTGCCGTCTCGCGGCTGTACTTAACCCGCCGTTTGCAGGTTGGGTATAGGCTATCCGACGCTTCTGCCTTCCGCTGGTGAGATGCGGCCTGACATCCGTCGTCGCGTTTCGCCTCCCCTAAAAAGTATTGAGGTTGTGACATTTCCGTTACTCGCACAACGCAGGTCGATACTTATTATATAGCACACCTTTTCGACGAACACAAGGGTTATTAAGAGATTTTAACAGATGAGAGGGTAACTTCCACCTAATTTATACGATCATTTCGTGATACGATCAGAACCGATCTCGTCGTCGTCCTTATAATAGCTCTCGAGATAGAATGGGATCGCGATCTTATCGTCGCTACGCAGTTTACCCAAGATAAAGTGGAAGAGGAGGTTCAAGACGACGCAGATCGCCACACCG
>JAFZZX010000178.1 GCA_017615515.1 Clostridia bacterium | reverse complement strand
GTCAGCCTTCCCAGAGCCACGTCCATATAGCGCAGATGGACGATCAAAGTGTTTCGCGTGTGCGTGATGACTTCCTGCGCGAGCGATAGGATTTTTTCGTCGAATAGATAATCCATTCCGTTTGTGATCCGATATGCGATATCGTCATTATACCATAAAACAAAGCAGAAAAATAGGGGGTGATATATATTTTTTACTTGAAAGTATTGACTTTGTATCCGTCCTTTGTGGTATAAGTAGTAAGTACGGTATTTGTGAGCGAGCCGCCGAGAGGACGGCTTTGATACTATAGCACCCCATAAGGAGGAAAGAATATGAAATTAGCCGAAGCATTACAGGAAAGAGCGGATCTGAATCGTAAGATCGCGCAACTCAAAGATCGCGTCTACGGTGACGTGCTCGTGCAGGAAGGAGAGAAACCGAATGAGGATCCGAACCTTCTCCTCGCCGAGCTCAAGCAATGCGTTTCCCGTCTCGAATACTTGATCGGCAGGATCAATTACAGCAATTGCACGATCAAGGTGGACGGCGCGACCTTGACCGAAATGATCGCGAAAAAGGACACGTTGAAGGTTTTGTACGCCGCTTATCGCGATACGCTCTCCGCCGCATCCCATTCTACGGATAGGGCGCGCGGTACCGAGATCAAGATCGTCGCCGCGGTGGACGTCGCCTCCCTCCGCAAAGAGATGGACGCGATCGCGAAGGAGCTGCGTTTGGTCGACAATGCGATCCAACAGGCGAACTGGACGTTCGATCTGATCGAAGACTGATAAAGACGGTAGTTTCTCTTTCGTGAACGTCGCGCGGCAACTGCGTAAGTTGCAAAAACGTTATGTTTTTTTGAGAGGAAAGGGTCAGAGTGCCCGGAGGGACGATTTCCCGATCGCGCATACTCAGATCGCGTATAATCGCAAAACGTATCGTTACAACGTATCACCGGATGTTTGTTTGAGAAACGAGGGTGGGTTCGGGGAACTTTATCGCAAAGAAAAAGAGATTGCGGGATCGCAATCTCTTTTTGCTTTTGCAGGTCTTTTCGGCGTTTATCGTGCTAAAACGAAACTTCCGATTTTCGGGGATGCTTTGCGGTTAAACGATGAAAGCGCCGTTATTTTACGATCGAGTGTTTTTCAAATCGCGGACAAGTGCTTTGCCAATTCATCGGGCAATTGAAAAACCCGTTTCGATTGTTGCATTTTCCGCTGGTGCTTGCGCTCATTTCAACTTCCATTCTTCCGAAAAAGCCGTTCATCTCTCTCGGACCGCCCCAATAGGCGCAATTAGCGCATATTTTCGCAGATTGTATTACAGGACTTTTCGACATTATTCCAGTTCCTCCGAATCAATTTCTCCCACCGTAATCTCATTTCCCAGCGAAGCGATAAAACAACCGAATCCCCTAAAAAAGGGGTTGTTAAAATGTTCCAACTGTTCCAATTCTTCTTTTCCGAAAACATAATCTTCGGGTACCGTTTTCAGAGTGTCCTCTCCAAAAGCATAGCCGTAATACAATTTGACGCCCGCTTTTTCCGCAATGCTGTCCATAACCTTGCAAACGTCATCCAGAAAATCGGTCCTTATCAATTGCGCTTTGAATACCCCTTTTTTGAACAAAGATTTCTTTTGATACTCAATCACTTTTACCTTGAAAAGGGGTAACTCGCGCAAATAGCATTCCGTCCCGACCTTGATTTTCCCGATTGAACTGAGTTCCGGAGATACTTTTTCGTGCAATGCGTTGAAATAGGTCGTTACGTCGGTCCAACCGTCACGCATCGCCGCAAAAACGACATCCAACAAGCAAAGAGTATTCTCTTCGGTAACCAAAGCGTCCATTTTTATCAGTTCGGATCGAGCGATCGCCAAATACTTGCGCTTTATCAACTGCGACATAAGTCCGGTAGCGATCCGAGGAACAACTACCTCTTTAACCATATCCATTTTTATTTTTTGTCCCATATTCCCTCCTTTTGTACAGGATTTGTACATTTTATTTCATTATAGTACACATTCTGTACAATGTCAATATGGAATCGTCGAAAATCTTGAATATCGGGAAAAAATTAAAAGAATTGCGCAAAGCCAATGACCTTACGCAAGAACAAATAGCCGCGTTGCTGGATATTCCCCGCGTCAATTATACGCGTTATGAACGCGGTTCCGTCCGCCCCGATTACGAAACGATTATCAAAATCGCCGACTATTACGATATCAGTTTGGATGAATTGTTTGAAAGGAAACACTATTAAACGTTCGGCTTCCTTTCCGGTAATATCATCTTCGGATATAACTTCTCTATCGTTCGATTACAAGAACGGCTCTTTTTTAAACGATCTATGCCATCGTATCGCCGACCGATTTCGCTTTGACGGTAAAGGTCGATTCAAGCGTCTTGCCTTTCGCGTAGACTGCGACGGTGTATTCGCGGTCGATGTCGCCGTTGTTCTCGGCGGTGATTTCGTATGAGTCGCCGACCTTTCGGCAGGCAAACTTGTTCGTCACGTCCTCGGCTTCGTTCAGGATCAATTCGGCTGTGTCGTCCGCGTAGAGTTCGACGCGCAGTTTTTCGGGGATATCGTCGCAGAGGCTCAAGCAGTCGGGCTGATACGCCACGCCGCCACCGACCTTGACGTAGATCGGCAGACCTTCTTTGACGAACATCGGCGCGTCCGCGGTGACGGTCTTGCCGCCTTCGTAGCGCTCTTTCGTCCACAGGTTGACCCAGTTGCCCTCGGGCAGATAGACCGTGCGCTCCGTTACGTTCGCTTCGGTCACGGGCGCGACGAGCAGGTGATCGCCGAGATAGAACTCGTCGTCCACGGCGTAGAGCGATAGGTCGTCCGTGTGGTTATAGAACATCGGGCGAATGATGGGTTCACCCGTCCTTGAGCCGTGGATCGCGTAGGAATAGACGGTCGGAAGGAAACGATAGCGGAAGGTTAGGCAGTCGCGATACAGTTCGCGCGCCTCTTCGGGGCAGTTCCAAGGCCATTTCGCCGTCGAGTTCTCGCCGTTGTGCATACGGGGCATCGGGCAGAAGATCATGCTCTGACAGACGCGCCTGGCGATGTTGTTGATCTCGAATTGCATCTCGTCGGGCGTTTGGTCGGTGACGCTACCGCGCATAAAGCCGCCGAGGTCGTAGCCGCAGAGGGTGAATCCCGCCATACCGGCGTTGATCACGTACCAGATGTCTTCCTTGAAGCGGTGGATGCCGAACTGCGTGTCGCCCGCCCAGGGGAGCGCGTATTTTTGGCTGCCGATGCCGCCGCCGCGCGAGAGGGACATATGATTTTTGACACCGTTCTCCGCCATGATGTCGGAGATCGCGCGGTTCCACATCGGGCCGAATAGGTTTCTCGACGGGATGCCGGGCAGGATCTCGCCGCTGACGCGGTCGGAGTGGTCGGTCCACCATTGCGTTACGCCGTCCTTGATACGCGGGACGAGGAAGGTCTTGTAGTATTCGATGCCGCGCTCGGTCGCGACGTCGGGCACCGTCTCGGTCTTGACCTGGCGGAGCAGTCCCTGTGCGATCGCGGGGATCGCCGTCGCGGGTTTGAAGGCGCAGGAATTGATATGCAGGACGGTCTTGATATTCTCTTTCGCGAGGGTCTTGATCATGCCGACGCCGTCGCCGAAATCGGGGTGCCAATTATAGTCGTCCGAGGGATACCCCCAGCCGCTCGCGTAGTCGCGGATGAAGTTCACGCCGCCGCGCCACGGTCCGTCGATCACGATGGCTTCGGAGGGATAACCTTCGCGGCGCATCCGTCCCATGTCGTCGATCGCGCCTTTCGCCCGCTCAAAGCTCAGACTGCTGCACCAGTAGCCCATCAGCCACTTCTTCGGGAATCGGTTGGTGCCGACGATCTTCGCGTAGCTTTTCGTGATCTCCGACGTGCTGCCGCAGAAGACGAAAAGGTCGTAGTCGCCGCCCGGCGCGGACAGAAACCACGTCTCGGGATCGCTCTTCGCCATATCGAAATAGACGTGCGGCCACGGGTTGTTGAAAAAGAAGCCGTACCCCCTTGAACTCAGGAAATAGGGGATCGGGAAACCGCCGTAATCGCCGACCTTCGCTCCTCCCTTTTCTGCGAAAATATCCGCAGATTCGCCCGTTCTGTCCACCTTGTAGATGCGTGCGCCGAAGCCGGAATACTTTTCCTCGCCGATGCGCTCGAATTCGGTATAAGTGCGCATGCCGGAATAATCGGCGGGCACGGAGGAGAACCTGACGCCGCCGTTTTTGGTCTTCAGGAGGGTCTTGCCGCCCTTGGTGCGGAACTCGTAC
>JAFZZX010000177.1 GCA_017615515.1 Clostridia bacterium | reverse complement strand
GACAAACTCCCCTGCGATCACCTCGTCGTGAAGACGATCGGCGATATTTCACCCCAATAAGGGTGAAATCGCTTTCTTTTCGGAGAAAAGGGCTATATAATAGAGGAAGAAATACAAACGGAGAACGACTATGCCTAAGCAAGAACAATTCGTCAAAGAAATCACCGATATGAACGTGGACTTCGCGCGTTGGTACACCGACGTGATCTTGAAGACCGAACTCGTGGACTACGGCCCCGTCAAGGGCACGATGATCATTCGCCCGTACGCCTACGAGATCTGGGAGCATATCCAAGAGGAGCTCAACGCCCGTTTCAAGAAGACGGGACACAAGAACGCCTACTTCCCGATGTTCATTCCCTATAGCTACCTCGTGAAGGAAGCGGAGCACGTCGAAGGCTTCGCGCCCGAGGTCGCCCTCGTCACCCACGTCGGCAACGAGGAACTCCCCGAGAAACTCGTCGTCCGCCCGACTTCCGAGACCATCATCTGCGACAGCTACGCGAAGTGGGTCAAGAGTTGGCGCGACCTGCCGATCCTCATTAACCAATGGGCGAACGTCGTCCGTTGGGAGAAGACCACCCGTCCCTTCCTCCGCACGTCGGAGTTCCTGTGGCAGGAAGGTCACACCGTGCACGAGACCCCCGAAGAGGCTCAGGAAGAGACCCTCAAGATGCTCGAGGTCTATCGCGAATTCGCCGAGAACGTCCTCGCGATCCCCGTCCTCGTGGGCAGAAAGAGCGAAAAGGAGAAGTTCGCGGGCGCACAGGCGACCTACGGCATGGAAGCGATGATGCTGGACGGCAAGAGCCTGCAAGCGGGCACGAGCCATTACTTCGGCGACAACTTCAGCAAAGCGTTCGACATCAAGTTCGCCTCGAAAGAAGGCGACCTCAAATACGTCTATCAAACCAGCTGGGGCACCTCGACCCGTATGATCGGCGCGCTGATCATGGCGCACGGCGACAACCGCGGTCTCGCCCTTCCCCCGAAGGTGGCGCCCATTCAGGCGATCATCATCCCGATCGCGGCGCATAAGGGCGGCGTCATAGAAAAGGCGGACGAGATCAAAACCTCTCTCGAAAACGCGGGCGTCCGCGTCGAGATCGACAAGCGCGACCAAAGCACGGGCTGGAAGTTCAACGAATGGGAAATGAAGGGCGTACCCGTCCGCATCGAAGTGGGTCCGCGCGACCTCGAGAACGGCGTCGTGACCGTCGCGCGCCGCGACAACCTCGCCGAAAAGGCGCAGATCAAACTCGAAGACCTCGCGACCGCGATCCCTGCCCTACTTGCGGAAATCCAGAAGAATATGCTTGAAAAAGCGCGCGCGTTCCGTGACAGCCACATTCTGACCGTGGCGAATATGGACGAACTGACCGCGGCGGTCAATAGCGGCAACTTCGCCAAGGCGATGTGGTGCGGCGACCGCGCTTGCGAGGACAAGGTCAAAGAGATGACTTCCGCCTCCACCCGCGTGATGCCCTTCGACCAAACCCCCGTCGGCACCAAGTGCGTCTGCTGCGGCAAGAATCTCCTGGACGACAAAGACGCCAAGGTGATTTACTTCGCCAAAGCCTATTAAGCGAGGGCGTATAGCGGCACATCTGCTTCGCTACCGAATCAAACAGAGACAGTTACGTACAAAAAGTACGCGCCTGTCTCTTTTTTCACGGAGCGCTCGCATCTGCACCCCTCTCCGCCCTCGCCTATTTTTATCTGAAACTAACGAAAAACGCTCGGACGACTTCGCCCGAGCGTTTTATACAACACGTCTTCTGTCCTATTCTTTTTCGTAACGCGTGCCATTTTGTGTGATCAAAGCGGAGTCAGCGACAGTTATTAGAAACTCTTTTCCGTCTTCTCCTTTAAGGATTATTTGGTTTTCGCCATTTTTGACTACCGTCCCCACTTTTACGATCCTATCTTCATAAGTCATAGAAAACACGTTGTCAGAGATCGCGATTTTACTATTCACGTTAACATAAACCCCGTTGAGCGTCGAATCGGCGCGAAGCGATATTCCGTTTGCTTGAAAGATCGCCGCCTTTTCAGCTTGGAACTCTTCTTTGCTGAAAATACCGCTATCGTACAAGTCCTTTATTTCTCTCAGATTTTGCGCCATCTTGCTATAATTTGCCGCTGAGATAAAGCTCTTATTGTTTTGCTTCTTTGAGGGCGCTTTTCCTACGACAATGTAAACAATGGAAAAAAAGAAAACGAGGGAGCCGATCGATGCCGCGACGATCCCGAAAGTCCATCCGAGCAGGGCATAATACGATCGTTCGGAAGCCAATACGGATAACGTGAGAAGCAATTGTGCAATAAAAACCGAAACAATCGTCCCGATACCGACAAGCGGCTTCTTTCTCGCCACAATAAAAAGAATCATTGCAACGATTATGGCTAATACTCCAAACAAGGGCATTATACCAGATTCTGGGTTAGAAACAGTTGTGTATATATACCCGTACGAATATTTTATATTAGAATACGCATATGTTGTTTTAGTATATTCATCAAAAAACATCAAAACCGTGCTCGCAACGCCAAGCAATATTACCGAAATCAAAAGCACGAGTGCGATAATCCAAATTACTTTTGCAATTTTGTTATTGTTCATTTTTTCACCTCAAAATGCTTCTTTTTATACATTCGAACTCCTCTTCGGTGATCGCGCCGCTATCCGCCAGTTGCTTATATTCCAATAACAACTTATATTTATCCGTAGCGAACTTTAGCGCCCCGTTTTGATCTGCCGATTCGCCGCGCT
>JAFZZX010000176.1 GCA_017615515.1 Clostridia bacterium | reverse complement strand
GTAAATTTTAGGCAGGAAACCCTGCCGTGATTTACGAGTTAGCGCCCGATCGTTCGAACTGGTCCGCGCAAATTAACCCCGGATCGGGTAACCTTGCGCATCATCCGTATGCGAAGCATTCCGAACAGCAACTTTGACATTATATATAAATATAAATATCGTGTCAATCGAAGAATTATTAAGATTAATTATTTTTTATTAAGTTTTCTTAACATTGTAACTTTTCCGTCAAAAGCCACTATATATGGTGTTTTTTCTACGTTAAAACCACAAACCGGTGATGGCACAATGTGGCGCTTGAGATGCCCTTGACGGGACTTGAGATGCCTCGCTATCCTCGGCTTGATATGTGACTTCGTCACTTGATATGTCGGCTGCCGCCGACTTGATATGCGCATAGCGCCTAGAGCGAGCAGCTCTATACAAAAGTAGAAAGTGGAATTGTGGGTCGCTTCGCTCCGAACCGAAAGCGACGTTAGATACGAAAAAAGCCCGCAGGCGCGTACTGCCCCCCCTCTAAGCGGTCGCAGAGAGCGGCGCAAAGCAAAAGACGGATTGGCGTGTCCCCCTTTCTTTACACCGCGAGCGCGGAGAAGGCGGCAGAGACGAGCGCTCAATAAAAAAAGGGGCAGGCACCTACTGCTCTAACCTCAGCGAGCGAGGAGAGTGGCGCGAAGACGAACGCTCATCAATAAGGCGAGTAGGAGCATACGGTTTTAAACCTCAGCGAGCGAGGAGAGGGGCTGCAGATGTAAGGCGCAACGAAAAAATCCCGCAGGCGCGTACTTTTTGTACGTAACTGCGGGATTTTGAGTTGGAACACAGCAGATGCGCCCTTATACGCGCTCGTCACTTTTTGCGGTCTTTTATAATGAAGTTCTCAGGTCCGACAACGCCGTACATCTCCGCAATAAAGCTATCGTTATCCGCGACGGTCTGATCGTGTCGATAGTATTTGCCGTCCACGCAGAGGTAGACCTCGACGGCCCCGGGATAGGAAGCGCAAACCTTTTTCAAAAGGGGATAGACGGAGGAATAATCGTGAGGAAGGTTGACGACGAAAACGACGTTGCGTTGCGCGCGGGTTTCCTCGGCGCCCTCCCCGCTCTCTTCGGGCGCGGACTTTTGCCACTCGCGCACCCCGCGAACGTTCAGGCTGTACTGCCCTTCTTTCTCGCGCAAGGAGCCGTCCAAAAGCACGATGTTGCCGTTCTTCAGGAGATCCTTATAGCGGGTGTAGGTGCCGCCGAATGCGATCGCTTCGATCGTGCCGTCGAGATCCTGCAAGCGGAAGACCGCCATCTCGCTGCCCGATTTATTGACCTTCTTCGTGACGTCGAGAAGCATACCCGCAGCGGTGATCTGTTTGCCGTCGAGCGAGGGGACGTCCACCTCCTCTTCGCTCTCCTGCGCGGCGGCGTAAGCCTCTTCGACCTCGGCGACCTGCGCGGTCGTGAACGCCATCGACGAATAGGCGGCGCGATAGTCCTCGAGCGGATGTCCGGACAGATACAAGGACAGCACCTCGTACTCGTTCTCGAGGATCTGACGACGCGGCAATTCCGTCATCTTCACGACGTCGATGTCGGCGTTCAGCTCCTCGATCTCGTCGAAGAGGGAGAACTGACCCGTGGACTTCCTCTTATTCTCCTCTGCGGTGGACGCCATCGCGAGCTCGTAATTCGCAAGAAGGGTCGCCCTATTCTCGCCGAGACAGTCGAAAGCGCCCGCTTTGATGAGGTTCTCTACCATCGCGCGATTCGGGATCACACTCTGGCGACGGAAAAAGTCGGATAGGTTCTTATACGGCCCGCCCACCTTCCTCTCCTCGACCACGCGGCGTGCGGCGTCCTCGCCCACCGCCTTGACCGCGACCAGTCCGTAGCGCACCGCCTTGCCGTCGGTCGTAAAGAAGACGTCGCCCGCGTTGATGTCGGGCTTTAGGACGGGAACGTTCTTTTTGCGTAGGTAGTTCACGTACTTGGACACTTCCTTTTGATTCGTGATGCGGTCGTTGATGACGGCGGAGATGAACTCCGGCGTATAAAACTTCTTGAGGTATGCCGTCTCGTAGGAGAGGACGGCGTACGCGGCGGCGTGCGACTTATTGAACGCGTACTTCGCGAAATCCGCCATATCCTCGTAGAGTTTGGAAGCGACCTCTTCGCTCATACCGCGCTTGATCGCGCCTTCGACGGCGGTCATCTTCTTCTTTTTGTCCTCGGGCGAGCCGTAGAAGAAGACCTTTTTCTGCTCTTCCATCAGCTTGGGTTTCTTTTTGCTCATAATACGGCGCAAGATGTCCGCCCTGCCGTAGCTGTAGCCCGCGATCTCACGCGCGATCTGCATGACCTGTTCCTGATAGACCAAGCAGCCGTAGGTCATCTCGAGGATCGGGCGCAGACGTTCGTCCAGATACTCGATCTTTTCGGGATTGTGCTTATTGTTGATATACTTCGGAATGCTGCTCATCGGACCCGGGCGATAGAGCGAAATACCTGCGATGATATCTTCGAGCGAGGTCGGACGAAGTTGCATCATAAAAGCTTTCATACCGCCGTTTTCAAGCTGGAACACCGAGTCGGTATCGCCCGAGGCGATCAGCTTATAAACTTCGGGGTTTTCGTAGCCGAGCTTGGCGAAATCCACGTCCACGCCATGGTTTTGCTTAATATAGATCTTCGCCTTGTGAACGTCAGTCAGCGTGACCAGTCCGAGGAAGTCCATCTTGAGCATTCCGAGCGCTTCGACTTGGTCTTTCGGGTACTGGGTGGTCACGACCTCGCCGTTTCTTTGCAGGGGGACGAAATCACCGACGACCACTTTAAAGAACACGACCCCCGCGGCGTGCCTACCGGTATTGCGCGGCATACCCTCGACTTTGAGCGCCATATCGACGACCTTGCGGATCGTGGGGTCGCTCTCGTAAAGGGCGATCACGTCCGCGCTCTTTTGCTCGGGGTGCTTGGCGTCTCTGCCGAGAATGCCCTTGATCGTCATCTTGACGTTGCCGTCCGGGAGCATCTTTACGAGCTTGTCCACGTCGGCGTAGGGAACACGATAGACACGGGCGACGTCCTTGATCGCTTGCTTGGCGGCGAG
>JAFZZX010000175.1 GCA_017615515.1 Clostridia bacterium | reverse complement strand
TTGGCCACGTCGTTATAGACGCCCGTCGCCGCTTGCAGGCTCTCCGCGTTCAGGAGCGAGCGCTCGCATTCGCGGTTCAGATATTTGGTCTTCGCCTGCACGGTATAGGTCTTTTGGTGCGTCTCGAGGTACAGCTCGCCCTTGATGACGGGCAGGGTGGACAGGTCCTCGGTCTCGGTCACGACCTTATAGAACTCGGTCAAGCCGCAGAACTTGATGTTCGGGAAGACGGTCTGCTTTTTCAGTTCGTCGATCCTGTCCATCATCACGGGCAGGGGGCCGCCGCCGTGGTTGCCGTAGCCCCACAGGATCGGGATGTGATAGAATCCGTCCGTCAGGTGATGGATGCGGACGATCTTCGCCATTTCGTCGATCTCGATATGGTTCGAGTGACCGGGATATTCGTGCATCGACAGGATGCGGCTGCTGTCGTCCCCTTCCCACCAGAAATGGACGTAGGGGAAGAAATTGTATTCGTTGTAGCGCATCTTCTGCGTGACGAAGTATTTGAGACCCGCGTTGACCATGATCTTCGGGAGACCCGCGTTGAACCCGAAAGCGTCGATGTTTACGCCGCAGGTAGCGGTCTTGCCTGTGGTGTCGAGGGAGAGGCGGCGTCCGTTCTCGAGTTGACGGAACCAGCTTTCTTCGCCGACGCATTGTCCGTCGGTCTCGCACCACATACCGCCTTGCGGTTCGAATTGCCCTCTGTCCGCCGCGGCGCGCATCCGCGCCCATACGTCGGGATGAGCGGTGCGCATATCCCGCCACAGTACGGCGGAGGTGTCCACGTAGACGTATTCGGGATTTCTCTCCATCAAGGCGAGTTGCGTCTCGAAGGTGCCCTTCATGCATTCGATGGTCTCGGGATATCTCCACTTCCAGGCGAGGTCGATGTGTGAGTGCCCGATCAAATAGATCGTGAAGCGTTTGGCGTAGGCGGCGACGGGAGAGAGCATCTCGGTCGCTTCGTCCAAGACGTCGAGGATCTTGTCTGCGCGTAGGGCGGCGATCGCGTAGTTCGCCGTACGGATCAGGCATTCGGAGAGGGTCTTGCGCTCTTCGTCCGTGAGTTTGGACTTGTTGATCGGCACTTCGCCCTTCAAATAGAGGTTTTCACGCCTGTTTGAGGTCGAGAGCAGTTGGCAACCCGCGCGCAGGGAATGGACGAAGTTCGACATCTTGTCGTTGATTGCTTTCAACCCCTTGAGATAGCAGCGGGTCGCAAGGTCGCCGACGGGGCTCTTGTTCGGGCTGTCGATGCGGATAAAAACGTAATGCTCTTTCCCATCGGGACGGCAGCCGAGGTCGAAATGCCCGCCCATATAGGAATAGAGCTCTACGGCGTGGTCGTCGCAGTAAATGTCGAGATCAAGCTCGGTATAGTAGGTAAATCCGTAATTGCCGAGATCCTTCGGGTCGAAATACTTTGCGATATAGGGGAGACGGAGCTCCGCCATCATCCAACCGGTCTTGATATTGGTTTCACCCTTCACCGTCGGGTCGAACAGCGGCATCGTCAGCATCTTGTCCGTCGCGGGGAGCGGCTCGTTTTCGCTTCCTTCCCAACCGTGATAGGCGGTCAGTACGGGGAAGGTCGTGTCTTCCAGGCACCTTGCGAAGTCGAGGACGTCGTCGAGCGTTTTGCAGTCGTTCTCGCGGTAATGGTCAAGCGGTTTAAAATGCGCGTTTTCCGGTTTCATCCAAGTATCCCTCCGAACAAAAGTTACGGTCTTTCATTCCGTAAGATTTTACCTTTCAATATAATACATTCCGCGCATACGCCTGTCAATCAAAACGCATAAGTCGCGCCCGTGCGTTTGTTTTCCGAAACCCTTGACAACGCGGCGAAATCACGCTAAGATAAGAAAAGTAAGAAAAGTAAGGAGACGATCCTATGAAGAAGATTTCGGACGATAGGTTCATCGTCAGCGTGAAGGTCGGCCCCAAAGGACAGATCACCGTACCTGTCGAGGCGCGGCGATTGTTCGACATCAAGGAAGGCGACACGCTGATGGTGATGGGTGATCGCGCACGCGGCATCGCCCTGATGAAGGCGGACGCATTCTACGACATGATGGGAGGGAATAGGCCCGATGACGGCGATCGAACTTAATAATCTACGCAAGGAATACAAGGACGTCGTCGCGGTAAACGACCTGTCCTTTACGGTCGAGGAAGGGGAACTTTTCTCCCTGCTCGGCGTGAACGGCGCGGGCAAGACCACGACGATCAAGATGCTCTCCACCTTGATCTCGCCGACGGGCGGCGACGCGACGATCCTCGGCAAATCGCTCCGCAACGAGGCGCAGGAGATCAAGGGATTGATCGACGTCTCCACGCAGGAGACCGCCGTCGCGCGCAAGCTGACGGTGGAAGAGAATATAGAGTTCTATGCCGCATTGAACGGACTTTCGGACGAAGAGATCCGCGAACGCAAGGCAGAAGCGTATCGCGTCTTCGGATTGGACACGGTCGCAAAGAAACAAGCGTCCAAATTGTCGGGCGGCTGGCAGAGGAAACTCTCGATCGCGCTCGCCCTCGTGTGTCGTCCGCGCATCCTCTTTTTGGACGAACCGACCCTCGGATTGGACGTGCTCGCCCGCAGGGAACTGTGGCGCGCGATCACCTCGCTGAAGGGGAAGATGACGATCATTTTGACCACCCATTATATGGAAGAGGCGGAAGCGCTCTCCGACCGCATCGGCATTATGGATCGGGGCAGGCTCCTCTTCGTCGGCACGAAGGAAGAACTGTACGCCCGCTCGGGCAAAACCAACGTGGAAGACGCCTTCGTAGAGATCGTGATGGGAGGTGACGTCCATGCGTGATTCGATCCGTCGTATTTCCGTCTTGACCAGGCGCAATCTCAAGGAGATCCTGCGCGATCCGCTCTCTCTGATCTTCACGATCGCCTTGCCTCTCTTCCTGGAGATCCTCTTTTACCTGATCTTTCACAAGATGACGGCGCAATTCGAGATGCGCTATCTCGCGCCGGGCATCGTGGGCTTCGCACAGGCGTTCTTGACCCTCTTTGCGGGGCTGTTGATCTCGCAGGACAGAAATACCGCTTTCCTGACCCGTCTGTACGTCTCCCGTGCTCGCTCACACGAGTTTATTTTCGGATACGTCGCGGCGCTCCTGCCCATCGCCTTTACGCAGTCGATCCTCTTCTTCCTCGTGGGTGGGATCCTCGAGCCGCAGATCATCTCGGTCGGGATGATTTGGGGCGTCTTGATCTCGCTCGTGACCTCGCTGTTCTATATCGGCGCGGGGATCTTGGTCGGATCGCTCGCGAATGAAAAGGCGGTCGGCGGTCTCTCGTCCATCGTGATCTCGGGTCAGTCGATCCTCAGCGGTATGTGGTTCCCCGCAGACGGTCTCGGGAAGGGGATCCTCATCGCGATGAAGACCCTGCCCTTCAAGAACGCGACCCTGCTCGTGCAAAACTGTTTCCTTGGCGTGGAGAGCGCCACCGTGGACTTTCTCTTCCCCTTGCTGATCTTGCTCGGGTACACGGTGGGGGTGACGGTGTGGGCGATTCTCGCGTTTCGCAAAAAAATGAAAGGGGAATGATATGAATAAGATCGTAGAAGAACTCAAAAAAGTCGGTGTTTTCTATATCGCCACGGCGGACGGCGACGGCGCGCGGGTCAGACCCTTTTCTTCGGTCACCGAGTACGAGGGCGAGGCGTATCTGTGTTGCGGCAATTTCAAAGAGGTCTATCGGCAGATCAAAGCCTGTCCGCGTATCGAGCTGTGCGGTATGTACCCGACGGGCGGGGAGTGGCTCCGCGTCGCGGCGACGGCGGTCGAGGACGACCGTATCGAGGTCCAGCGCGCGATGCTCGCCGACCCGACGGGTCCCAAAGGACTATACGAGGCGGGAGACGGCAGATTCGTGACCTTCCGCCTGACCGAGATCGACGCGCGTCGGTTTTCCTTCTCTCGCCCGCCCGAGAAGATCGAAGCATAATCGCCACGCGCTTTCGACAAACGACGACAAGAACGGAAAGGATCTCCCACGTAGGGAGATCTTTTTCCTTTTTTCTCCCTTGGTTCTCCCTTGCGCAGCCATTGGTCGACTGCTACAATGGAGATATGTTTTCACAGAGTTATTTCGATCTGATCTCCGCGAAGAGGGGCAAGGCTCTTTACGCGATCGCCTGCGGCGAACGCATGACCAAACTCGACGTCAAGGAGAGGGCGGGGCTGAGTATGAGCACCGTGATCGCGGCGGTGGGATCTCTGCGCGCGGCGGGACTGGTGACGGTGGCGGAGCGGCGTATGCCCGGCGGCGGCAAGCCGCATTCGGTCATCGACGCGGCGACGGACAAATGCGTTTTCGGCATTTCCTACAAGGCGGGGAAGCTCTATGCGGCGGCGCTCGACCTCGGCGGAAGAGTGCTTTCGCGCCGCACGATGACCCCGTCCGAGGGAGCTTCGGCGGAAGTCGCGATCACGACCCTCTTTTCGCGTCTGTCGGAGTCCGCGCCGAAGCCGATCGCGATCGGCGTAGCGCTGACCTATGCGGACAGAGACAGTTTGGTGCGCGCCTTATCGGAAGAGTACGGCGCGTCGGTGACCTGCCTGACCAATACGCAGTCGGTCGCTTATCGCGCGGTTTGGCAGGGCGGCAATTATCCTCTCGCGGTGATCGGGATCGGCAGACGGGTCAAATGCGCCTTTTTGGACGAGAGGTGCCGTCGGGTCGCGGATCTGTCCGATCTGACCCTTGCGCCTGCCTTTTCCTCGGAGCGAGGGATCGCTTCGCTGCTGTCCGCGCCTTGCGTGGAACGCACGCTTTTCGACCGCAGTTACGGCGGACACTACCTATACGACAAAGGGGATTTCTCGGAATGTCGCGACCTTTCGGACTATTCGCGGTTGCTCGTTCAGGCGATCGTGGGAACGGTCGGGGCGGTGCAGGCGCTTTCGGAGCCGAAAGAGATACGTCTGTTCGGCGATTATATCACGCGCGGCTTTTTCGACCGCATTTCGGAAGCTTGTCCCGTCCCCCTGCTCCGAGAGGAAGGCGACGGCGAGGGGTTTGCTTGCGGAGCGGCGATCGCCGCGATGACGGAATGCGGGTTCGTTTGATGCCGACGACGGCATGCGTTTTCGGGTGACTTACCGAGGAAGATCCTGCGTTCAGTTGATCGCCGCGATCGCATAAAGTGCGGATAATTCCGACGTTATCAGGGGAAAGAGACGTGCGTCCGCCTCACTGTGGCGCACGATAAGATTGAGACACCGATTCGCGATCAGGGTCGTGTGGGACAAGAGCGCGGAGATCGGCGGCGTCTGCGTCGGATCGGCGGAAAAGGCGATCTCCTCGCTGTCGAGCAGTCGCAAGATCTCTTCCGCGCTCTCCTTGACCATACGGGCGAGTTCTTTTTTTTCGTTCTCTGCGGATAGGATCGCGATACGACCCGCCGTGCGCGAGATCTCGCCTTGCATTCGGCAGAGGGCGGCGCGTTTCTCGCCCTCAAGGGCGTGCGTCTTGCCTTCGAGCCGTTTTCGGAATGCCTCTTCGTAGGCTCTGGACAGTCCTTCCATATATTCGAATCCGCTTTCCTTAGAGGTCTTTTCGTTGCGATCGATCGCCATATCGTCTTCTCCTTCGCCTGTCGATCCTTCCTTTTTCAAAAAGAGCGAAAGGGCGTGAGTTCTTGCTAATAGATATTGTATTACGCGCGCAAATATGATATAATCGTACTATGCGAAACGTTTTTATGCGCACCATACGCATTGCCTTTCTGGTTCTCGTCGCTGCTGCGGCGTTGCTTTTCGGTGCGCTTTACGTGGGGCAAGATGCCGTCGCGTCGGCGACCACGACCTACGAACTCGGGCATCTGACCGTGACCATTCCCTTGACCTACGGCGAGCTCGT
>JAFZZX010000003.1 GCA_017615515.1 Clostridia bacterium | reverse complement strand
TGTAATAATCCCCTGCAAGCATATAAGAGCCGTCAAAATCCCAGTACAAGCCGACGATGACGTTGTTGTCCATATCAACGATTATTTGAACAAAAGACGGACTGCAGAAGGCGATAACATGCTCGGAATCGTAATCAACGGAGCTCGTTTCCTCCTCGCCTGCGTAAACTCTCGAACGGCCGGAACTACCACCGTAAACATACCGATACATCTGTTTTTCAAGCGGCAACGTCTTCAGATAATCCAAAAAACCTTCCGGAGCGTTTTTTATTTCGCCGAAACGCATTTTATCGTAAGGAACAATTTTAAATTCTGTACCGTTTTTTAAAACCAACGTTTTCATTCTTTTCTCCCTTTTATTCTTTATTTTTTTAGCGTTTGTCGTTTACGACGTCGCTAATTCGGTTTTGGCGGAAGAAGCATTTTTCGTATTCTGTTGAACGCAACTGCTCAGTTGAAGGATCAACTCTTTTTTGTCCACCCATTTTTTGTTGAATTGTTCTGAAAAGTATTTTTTTCGGTTTTCAATGCTGATACACAGATCGCCCACTTTATATTTAAAATGACCGTATTTTGCTTTGTACTCCTTGTCGTATGCTCTGAGATCTGCAACGATCGCGTCGAGTTTGGCGATCAATTCGCTAAAAATCCTTCTTTGTCCCCATTCGTCGTCGGGAATCTGCGACTTGGTAAGAGGCGTTTCTTTCTTTTTTGTCTTGTCGACTTCCACCGTCAATGTATCGATCGGTATAAAAATATCCCGCAACGTCCTCAGCTTATAATCCGTCCATTCCGGAGTGAGCGTCGATTTTAATTTCTTACATTCTTCCCGATGTGCACAGATACGATTTAACAAAGTCCCGGCGGGGACGTGGTATGCGTTATGCTCCGCCCTGAATACCGTGAGAAACGAGGAAAGATCCCGTTCCGCCCTATCCAACTCCGAAATCTTACTGTCGACGAAACGCAGTAACTCCGCATGATCTTCCGGCACTCGATATCCCGCTCCGATATTTATCGTGGCTGACGACGACTTTGTTGCAGACGACGGCTTTTCGACAGTCGTAACCGACGGCGTCACCGTAGGCGTAGCGGGTCGTTTTTTCGCAGGCGTAACGGCACGCTTGCCTTTCACTTCTTCGTACAAGCGCGTATAGGTGGCAATCAAAAACTCAAGTCTGCTGAAATGCTTCGTATAATCGCTTTGCGAAACAGTATCGTTGTATTTATACTTTACAAATACATTGTGTTCTTCCGTGTATTCCGAGCACAGCCTTTTTTTTATTGCATCGACCTTTTTTTGTATTTCGGGCGTACCTGCCAAAAAAACTTCGACAAATGCACCCATAAGCCGTTCATACTTATGGGAATAATCGTTTTCTCGTTTGACATATTTTTCGTGAATCGTATTCATCCTTTCTCCCGGCGTTCGGAATCCATAAGGTATTATATCATATTGATATTATTTTTTCAACTACGCTCGGTAAAAGAATGGTGCCAACGCGGAACGAGCGAAAAAACCATCAAAGGTTTTTGCCGTACGACCCGTCTTGGTTGTAATAAAAAAGAGGATGGCTTTTGATAATAATTGAAATTAGTTACAGTCTTTCTCAATAGCATACAGCGGTGTTCCCAAAATCATTTTTTGTTTCCGCCGCTCCGCCAAAGAAATAAAAGCCCGATTTCTCGGGCTTTTTCTTTTACAATAGATTTGAATCGATTTTGTATAAACTCGGAGAAAAATAACGATCTTTATTTGAATAACTTGCAAAGGGTACGCCGAGATTGCTTCTCGACGTACTTTTCAAGTTCGCCTTTTTTGAACGGTTTGCCGTGCCCGACGTACAAATAGGCGGCGTCGGTCGCGAGGATCTCGCGCCAACTCTCCACAAGGGCTGCGTTGTCCTCGATCCACAGCGGCGAATATCCCGTCGCGCCCGCCCCGTTCATACAGAGGTCTCCGACGAAGAGTTTGTCGTCCACACGGAAACAGAGGTCGTTGTCGGTATGTCCGTGTAAGACGAAAAAGGTGATCCCCTCCTCCGCCAAAGGTTGCGTCTCGGCGTCAAGCGAACCCGAGATGTCCACAGGCTCGAAAGTTTGAAAGCGCGGAAGCGACGCGGAGATGCGATTGATCAAAAAGAGCCCTTTGCGGGAAAGATACACGTTCTTTTCGTTCACGCCCGATAAAAGGCGTTCCCGTTCGGCGGGCAGACAGACGAGGGTTGCTCCCGTATCTGCAAGAATCTTTTTCAAAAAGCCCGCGTGATCGGCGTGGACGTGAGTCAGGACGACGTAGCGGATCGAAGACAAGGCGACGCCCTTTCGCGCCGCTTTCTTTATAAATCGTTTGTATCCGAAAGGATAGCCCGTATCAACGAGCATCCACCCGCCCTCGATCTCGACCAAATAGGTATTCAAATAACTCGTTCCGAGGTTTATGACCTTTCTCATTCCTATCCTCGCATCACGCATTCGCGCATTCATCAGACGGCGATCCAACCTGCGTAGAGGTCAAGGCTTTCGGTGATCGGCGTATGCTCAAAGTCGAACGTAGCCTCGCCGTATTCGTCCGTGAACCAACCGAGGAAGAGCCTGCCGCTCGCTTCGGGATTCTCGGCGATCGGGATCGCATAGACGCCGTCAGCGACCGCATCCGCGGAGTAGTACTGCGTCACAGAGTAATCCTCTGTCGAATTAAAGATCCCGTCGTTCGCATGATAGGTCACGGTTACGCCGTAGATCGGCGCAAGGACGTAGGGATCGTCCTGCGTACCCGAGCCGCTCGTCACCGTGAGACCGATCAACGTCCCTTCACCCGGCGTGAAACGCCAGCTCGCCTCTTCACTCGATCCGTGATAGCCGCCCATATCGCCGTCTTCCATACGGGCATACTGTTCGTTGTCGATCACGATCCTGTCGTAATCCAAGATGTCATTGTAGGAGAGAGACGCACCGCCGTCGTTCCCTGCCGCGAGCGCATTGAGCAAGGCAGTATCGCCGCTCATATCGGTGCGATGCGCGCCGCCCGCGTAGTCGTCGGTGAAGAATGTCGTCGTATTGCCGATCTCCATCGTATCGCCGACGTAGTACTCCTCGCCGATCGCGAGCGCTTTCTCGTGCGTCTCGTTCGCGACCTTCTTGGTCTCGGTGTACTCGACGTCGTTATAGGTCGCCGTCGCGGTATAGAGCGTATAGTCGTCGTACTCCGTGATCGTCACCTCGGTACTGATCGGGCCGATACAATCGTCCTCTTTCTCACAGACCATATTGAGCTCGACCTCGTAATCGGCATCTAAGAGCGTCCAATGGAAGACCGGGATATAGTGGTGTCCGGGCTCGACCTCAACCTCTATCTCCGCTTGATAGTCGTAGTCGTTGAAGACGATCGACGCGTAATAATACTTGGTGCCGCCGTTCTCGCAATCCGACGTATCTTCACAACTGATCTCGCAGTCGAAGACCGCAGTATGCGTGGGATCGTTATTGCAGTAGAAGGTAGCCGTCGCGGTGTAGCCGCCGTCTGTCGTTTCCGTCCAAGTGAAGGTCGGCTGCGCGTCGGAGCCGTCGTGGTATTGGCTGTAATCGTGACCCGTCGCAGAACCTTCGAATACGTAGCCGTATTCGACCTCATAAATCGCTCCGCCATAGGAGATCGACGCGGTATAGGTGCGATAGCCGTCCTCCGTGCAAGTGGCGGCGGTGGTAGTGTAAGTCACGTCCGCATCGAGGATAAGGGTATGCGAGCCGTCGCGCAGACAGGTAAAGGTCGCCGTCGCCGTGTAACCGACAGGCGTCGGAGCGGTCTCACCGGGATCGTCACCGCTGTAAAGGGGCGTCCAAGCGAAGGAAGGCGTGCCGTACTCGTGTCCGAGCGCGGGAATCGTAACGGGCAAGGTATCGTTATACTCGATCGCATCGTAAACGACCGTCGCGGTGTAAAGGATCTCGCCGTCCTCCGTGCAATCGGGATCGGTCTCGGCAGAGGTGACCTCGGCAACGAGGTCGAAGGTGTGACTGCTGTCGTGAATACAGGTGAAGGTAGCCGTCGCGGTATAGCCGATCGGCGTTTCCGAGGGACCGTCGGAGAGGACGGGTTCCGTTATTGCGCCGGAAGTATCGCTCTCATAGATCGGCGTCCAAGTAAAGACGGGGACTCCGTACTCGTGTCCGAGCGCGGGGATCGTGACGGGCAAAGTGTCGTGATACTCCGCGTCGTCATAGACGACCGTTGCGGTATAGAGGATCTCGCCGTCCGCTTCGCACGTGGGAGAGGTCTCATCGGAAGTGACATCGGCAACGAGGTCGAAGCTGTGACTGCTGTCGTGAATGCAGGTAAATCTCGCCGTCACCGTGTAGCCGATCGGCGTTCCCGTGGGATCGTCCGTGACGATCTCCGGCTCTTCTTCCGCGCCCGAAAGATCGCTCGAATAGATCGGCGTCCAAGCAAAGACGGGCGCGCCGTAGGTATGACCGAAAGCGGCAAGGACGATCGACTGCGAATCAAAGAACGACCTGTCGTCGAAGTCGACCGAAGCGGTATAGACCTTTTCCCCGTCCGTTTCGCAGGTCGGCTGCGCGGACAGCTCCATGGAGATCGCTGCGTTCAAAACGAGGGACGCCCCGCCGTGGATCTCTCCGAAAGACAAGGTCGCGGCGCTGTGGTCCTCCGCCCAATTCCAGATGGGATGGTCGAAATCGTACTCCGTTACGGGCTCCGGTTCGGGCTCCGCTTCCAATTGGTAATAGGCATAGATCTCATCCCCGACCGAAAGCGTGATATACAGATTCTTGGGTTCGGGCAAAAGGAAGACGTATTCGCCGTTCGTTTCCGAACTGTCCGCACCGAAGAGCTTTTTGCCGTCTTCGTCTTTCACGAGGACGGTATAGAACTCCTTACTCTTCAGGTAAACGTCTTCCACTATGATATGCACCTCGCCCTCTTCCACGAAGGC
>JAFZZX010000174.1 GCA_017615515.1 Clostridia bacterium | reverse complement strand
GTAGGAAACGTTGGGAACGCCCGCAGCTTCACAAGCGGGAGGAGCACCCATCGAGTCGGCGTGCTGGCTGATCAAGACGCACTTCTTGCTGATGAGGTTCTCGGCAGCAGCCTTCTCAAGAGCAATGTCGAACCAGGAGCCGGTGAATTGGACCTGCATCGTGACGGAGGGGCAAACGCTCTTCGCGCCGAGATAGAAAGAAGTGTAACCGGACTTAACCTCTTCGTAGGGGTAAGCACCGACGTAACCCATCACAGCTTCCGCCGCGGTGATCTTGCCGTCCTTGATCATTTCGTTGAGCTTCAAACCTGCGGCGATACCGGCGAGGTAGCGGCCTTCATAGATCGAGGCGAACGCGTTGTGGAAGTTCGCGACGCCGGCGGTGTGAGCCATCGTGCCGGTCGCATGGCAGAACTGCACGTTGGGATACTGCTGAGCAGCGCGGAGCATAAACGCTTCGTGACCGAAGGAGTCCGCGAAGATCACGTTGCAGCCTTGGTTGACGAGGTCGACCGCGGTGGTGTAGCAGATCTCGCCCTCATCGATGCCGGTCTTGAGAACCAATTGATTCTCGTTCATACCGAGCGCCGCAACCGCAGCCTTCGCCGCGTTGATGAAGTTGAGGTCGTAGGTCGAAGATTCGTCATGCAGGCAGATCATACCGATCTTGAAGTCCGCAGGAATGGTAAGACCTGCATAGGATCTGATCTCTTGGGTCTCGAGAGCGGGGAGATCCACGGGCTCTCCGTCCTTCAGGCTGTTGCCGCAAGCCGCAACGCCGACGATGACTGCCGCTACGAGAGCGAGTGCCATGATGATGGTGATGAGTTTTTTCATTTTTTCCTCCCTTTGCCTTTCGGCTGTTTATTCAAATTTTATATCGCCCGCCCGCAACTCCTTGATGCGTGCGAGAGAATATACTTTGACGCCCTTTTCCGCGATGCGCGTCCTGCCGCCCTGCTCCGATTTCTCGATCGCGGCGACGAAGCCGACGCAGGATGCGCCCGCTTGCTCGACGAGGGACAGGAGCCCTATCGCGGCGTTGCCGCTCGCGAGGAAATCGTCCACGATCAGTACTTTATGCTCGGCGGACAGATATTCGCGGCTGACCAAGACGACGTTCTCGGTCTTGTGGGTAAAAGAAAAGACGGGAGCCGTATAGACCCCGTCCGAGATGTTCAGAGATTTATGTTTTTTCGCGACAAGAACGGGCAGACCCATTTTCAGCCCCGTCGCATAAGCAAGCGAAATGCCCGATGCTTCCACGGTCAAGATCAGGTTTGCGCCGGAAGCGGCGAACTCCCGCGCGACGTCCGCGCCGAGCTCGGCGATCAAGGCGGTGTCCAACCGGTGGTTCAGGAACCCGTCCACCTTGAGGATGCCTCCTTCGAGCACTTTGCCTTCCTGCTTGATCTTGTCTTCGAGTAGCTTCATCTCTTCCTCTTGCGCTCCGAAAAGCGCTTCCAAAAGAAAACGAAAAAGCAAGTTAAACCCTTAACTTGCTTGCCAATAACTACCACAGATCGCGACGGTGTCACGATCTTATCCAATAGTCGCACTTGTGGCTGTGCGGTAGAGACTCAAGGGCCATTTATCCTTGATTATATTGGCAATATTCTTTTGTTGTCTTTATTGTACCGCAAGGCGATTTCGTTGTCAAACAAACGAAAGGGGAAAAGCGAAATATTTTTGACATTTTTTGCCATGCCGCAGGGCGCTCTGCGAAACCCGCTTAGTAGGCGCCCCGCGGCGTCCGCTTATTCGCCGTCCGAGAGCTTGAGGAGTACGACGCCCTGCTTCGCGCCGCATACGGGGCAGATCTCGAACGCCTCTTTCTCGGTCCACTCGTAGCCGCACCCGCCGCACTTCCATTTGGTCTTTTCGGGCTTTTTGTAGAGGGTGCCGCTCTTCATTTGCTCGTAGAGATCGGTAAAGAGCTTTTTGTGGCAGGTCTCGATGCCGATCAGGTTGCGAAAGAGCCCCGCGACGTCTTCAAAGCCTTCCATTTCCGCCGTCTTTTGGTATTCGGGATAGACGCGCTCCGCCTCGATCCCTTCGTCTTCGGCGGCGAGGCGCAGGTTCTCCACGAGGTCCCACTTCTCCTTGAAGGGATAGCCCGACGAGACCTCGACGTTCGCGATCGTGCCCTCGGACGCCGATTGCAGATAGGTGTAGCACATACGGGCGTGGTTGAACTCGTTGTAGACGATCTTGTCGATGACTTCCGCGAGGGCGGTATAGCCCTGCTGCCTGGCGCCGTATTCGATGAATTCGTAGCGGGTGCGCGCCATACATTCGCCCGCGAAGGCTTTTGCGAGATTGAGATAGGTCTTGCTTTCGATGAGTTTCATAGTGTCCTCCGAGATTTGATACGGAGAGTTTTGCCCATCGGGAGAAGGATTATACCTTAGATTTTTGACGCATTGCTTGCAATCGTCAAAAATCTGCACATCGGCGTTAAAGCGACCCTAGCGCGCGTACGTACGTTATTTAAGGATAGCGGACGAAAAAAGAAGCCTGCAAAGCGCAGGCTCCCCTTTTTCTTGCAAAGCACGCGGGCGGCGAAAATGCCTTCGCGCCGCGCCCCGTGGATCATTGACCTTCGAGGTCGATGAACTTGTGGATATCGATGAGACCCTTGGCGAGCATGATGAAACGATCGTTGTAGGTGTCGACGGTGCTTACGGCGGTATGCAGCATACGCAGGAAGAACTCCTCGTTGAAGTCGGTGCCGACGATGCTGTTCGCCATCGTGTAGTAGACGCTGTTGTCGGAAACGTCGTAATCGAAGTGTCCGAAGACCATGCCGTGATTCGCCACGCAGACGGCGAGGGCGCCGTTCAGGAAATTGTCGTCGTCAAAGGTCGTGATCGCGGTGGTACGGAAGGTCAGGCATTCTCTGTTCGTATCGACCTTGAAGATGAAGGTGATCGGGAAATCTTCTCCGGTGCAGCCGGAAACGAGGATGAGCTCGTCGTCGCTCGCCTTATACTTCCAATCGTCTCGATCCATCGTCTCTTTCAGCATAGTAAAGATCTTTTGCGCCTTTTTGATTGATTCGTTGCTCATTTTTTCCTCCTTAGTCGGTCCTCTTTGTGAGGAAAACCGTTTTGCCTCGCAAACGAGGCGATCTATAAAAAGTATAAACGAAAACCGTCAACATGTCAAGACGGGTTTTATCGGGGCAGGCGTTTTCCGAATGGGCAACCGCAGAAGTTCTGCCGATATAGGTCGTATTCCTTGGACAATTCGATCGAATGAGCGTAACCGCCCTCTTTTTTGAAGTCGGACGGCAGATACTTTACGCCGTACTTTTCCGCCGCTTTCTCGCCGATCTCGTTGAGGATCATCGGGTTTTTGAGGGGCGAGAGGGTCAAGGTGGTCGCGAAGTAGTCGAACCCCTCTTCGGCGGCGCGGCGGGCGGTCTCTTCCAGGCGGAGCGCATAGCATTTGGCGCAGCGCAATCCCCCCTCGGGCGCGGTTTCAAGTCCCTTGGCAATGGCGAGGAACTTATCCGTGTCTCCCGCTCCCTTCTCGAGTCCGACCGACGGACACATCGCGGCGATTAGGCGTTCGAGCTCCGCGTAGCGCTTTTCCCGTTCCGCGTCTTCGACGATATTCGGATTGTAGTAATAGACGGTCAGGTCGAACGCATCCGGCAGAAAGGTCAGCTCGTGCGAAGCGCAGGGCGCGCAGCAGGCGTGAAGAAGGAGCGACGGCTTTTCGCCCCGCTCCTCGATCTCGGCGATGATCGCCTTCATTTGCTTGTGATAATTCGTAGCGCCCATCAGTTCTTGTTGC
>JAFZZX010000173.1 GCA_017615515.1 Clostridia bacterium | reverse complement strand
TATCAAATTGTAGTGACTCTATAAAATTGTTGTAACCCTGTAAAATTGTTCAGGGAAAAACATAGTATTTATAGTTTTCTATTTTAAAAAATAAGAATATTGAAACTTAAAAAAATATAGTATATTGAATGGCATAACCAGTCCATGGATATGCTTTTATAAAATGAGGCAAATGCTGTGATGGTTTAGGGTTTTAGATAGGGACATTAACTTTTCAATATCCCTATGTATAATAATCAACGAATGCGATTATTGCATCGGCGCTTTGGTTCTGTTGGCTTTCAGCACTGATTGTCGCCTGCCCGTCACCGTCCTGCTCTCGACGGACGGAGAGGAATACGCCTTCGTGGAGTATTCGGAAGATCCCAACTTCAACGACTCTTTCACCCTCGCGGCGAAGAACGGAAAAGCCGAGATCTACAACCTCAAGGTAGACACGCCCTACTACTATCGCGGGATAACGGCAAGCGGCAAACGGGGAGAGATCGGCGCGATACGAGTGGAGAACGTCCTACCACGCAACCTCTATATCGACGGCGTGACCAACGCGCGCGATCTCGGCGGATACCAAACCGAAAACGGCAAGATCAGGCAAGGACTGCTCTATCGCACCGCGAAACTCAACAAGAACAAAACCGACGTCCCGACCCCCCTCATCACCGAGGCGGGGATCGACACGATGGTGAACGTACTCAAGGTAAAGACCGAGGTCGACCTACGCAAAACCGAGAATAACGAGATCGGCGCGCTGACGTCGAGCGTGCTCGGCCCGACGGTCAACTACGTGAATTGTCCGATGAGCTACGACGCGGATATGCCGATCGCGAACGATGAATCCATCCGCACCCTCTTCTCCCTGCTCGCAAAAGAGGAGAGCTATCCCCTCTTCTTCCATTGCTCGATCGGCACCGACCGAACGGGTTATACGGCGTTCTTGATGCTGACGATACTCGGCGCGGATCCGCAGGACGTCTATCGCGACTATCTCTTCTCCAATTTCGGCAATATCGGCGGCAACAGAACCGTCCTGAACGTGCTGGGATTCACCTTCTTCCTCGCAACGCAAAAGGGCGCCACCTTCACCGAACAGGCGGAAAACTACCTAATAAACCTCGGCGTTACGATGGACGAGATCGACTCCTTCCGCCGTATTATGATCGAGAATTGATGTTACACTTATAGAATATTCTACTTTTAATTGAAAGCAAAAGAAATCATCGCTCCGCAGTTAAAGCGCTTATAACGAAGCGTCAAAAGGACTGCAAGAAAGGGCTCAGATGCGCCTAATAGGCGGTCATTTCATACAGCGCATGGCATTGATAATCGCCAGCGCCGCTACCCCCACGTCCGCGAACACCGCCAACCACATCGACAGCGCCCCCAACACGCCGAACGCCGTCAGCGCGAGCACGGCGACCTTCACGCCGAGTGCGAAAGCGATATTCTCCCTGACGATCCGCATCGTACGCCTTGCACCGCGTTTCGCGGAGGGGATCGCCGACAGATCGTCGTGCATCAAGACGACGTCCGACGCCTCGATCGCGGCGTCGCTGCCGACGCCACCCATCGAGATGCCGACGTCCGCAAGAGCGAGCACGGGGGCGTCGTTGATCCCGTCGCCGACAAAGCAGACGGCACCCTTCTTTCCTTTCTGCGCGGCGAGGATCTCTTCCATTCGCGCGACCTTGTCCTGCGGCAAGAGCCCCGCACGGTATTCGTCCACGCCGACCTTCTCCGCGACGGCGCGCGCCGCGCCCTCTCCGTCACCCGTCAGCATCACGGTACGAGACCCATCCGCCCGTAGGGCGGCGATCACGTCTGCGGCATTGTCCTTCGGGAGATTCTGAACGACGATCTCGCCTAAGTATTCTCCGTTCTTCGCAACGTAAAGCACGGTGCCCGCACGCTCGATCGAAGTGATGGCGACGCCTCTCTCCATCATCAGTTTATCGTTGCCGACAACGATCTCGTCCGAGGCGATCGCGACCACGCCGCGCCCTGCGATCTCGCGGATCTCGTAGCCCGTGTGATCGAGAGGGGGCGCGTAACGCACGACCGAACGCGCGATCGGATGATTGGACGCACTCTCCGCGATCGCCGCGGCGGCGAGGATCTCATAAGAGCGTTCTGCGGGCAATACTTCCGCAACCTCGAAAGAACCTTTCGTGATCGTGCCCGTCTTGTCGAAGAGGAAGGTATCGGCGACTGCGAGACGCTCGATCGCGCCGCCCCCTTTCACGAGGACGCCGCGCTTGGACGCGCCGCCGATCCCGCCGAAAAAGGAGAGCGGTACCGAGATCACGAGAGCGCACGGACAAGACACGACGAGGAACGTGAGCGCGCGGTTGATCCAGTCGCTCCATTCGCCGAGAAAGATCGGGGGGATCACCCCGATCAAGAGTGCCGCGCCCACGACGATCGGCGTGTACCAACGGGCAAACTTTGTGATAAAGTTCTCTGTCTTAGCCTTTCTCGCGGCGGCATTCTCCACGAGGTCGAGGATCTTCGCGACCGTCGAATCTCCGTAGCGTTTGGTCGCGCGAATGCAGATCTCCCCTTCGAGATTGATCGCGCCGCTGACCGCCTCGTCCCCAACGGAAAAGGCGACGGGCAACGATTCGCCCGTCAGCGAAGAGAGGTCGAAGGAGCCCTGTCCCTCGGCGACCAGCCCGTCCACGGGGACGCGCTCCCCTGCGCGAATGACCAATAGATCTCCGATCTCCACCTCTTCGGGCGAGAGCAGGACTTCTACGCCGTCACGCCATACCCTCGCGATATCGGGACGAATATCCATAAGCGCCGCGATGGAACGGCGGGACTTGCCGACCGCATAGCGCTGGAATAATTCGCCGACTTGATAAAAGAGCATCACGCCGCACGCTTCCTCGAGATCCAAAAGGGCGATCGCGCCGAAAGTCGCGACCACCATCAGGAAGTTCTCGTCGAGAAGCCTGCCGCGCACGACGCCGCGCGCCGCCTTGTAAATTACGTCGTAGCCGACGATCAAATACGCCGCCAAAAAGGGAATAACGTAGAGATAAAATCGATAGTCGCCGACGTTCCACCCCGCACCCGCCGCCGCGATGCTTTTCAGGGGGGTCAGACGGTAGAGGACAAGCGCCGCAACGAAGACGGCAAGCGCCGTCAGTATGCGAACGAGCGCCTTTTTATCGCGTTTCATAAAAATCTTATGCCTCGATCATATCGCAGTCCGGTTCGACGCGGCGCACGATCTTTGCAACCCTCTTGAGGACCTCCGCGACGTCCGCACCCTCTTCGATCTCGAGCGTCATTTTCTGCGTGATGAAGTTCACCGATGCGGCACAAATGCCTTTCGCCTTTTGCACGTCGCGTTCGATCTCGGCGGCGCAGTTCGCGCAGCACAGGTCGGTCAGTTTGTAGATCTTTTTCATCGTTGCCTCCTTAGTCCTCGGCGAGATGCTCGAGAGCCATCTTGTAAATGCGGGAAATGTGGTCGTCGTCCAGAGAATAATAGACTTCTTTGCCCTGCTTGCGGTTCTTTACGACCTTGGTCTGGCGCAGGATCCTGAGCTGGTGCGAGACGGCGGACTTGGTCATACCGAGCAGATCCGCGATGTCGCAAACGCAGAGCTCCGCCTCGAACAGCGCGGACAAGATGCGCGTCCGCGTGCTGTCCCCGAAGACCTTGAACAGCTCCGCCACGTCCGCCAGGGTATCCTCGTCCGGCAAGGCGGCGCGCACTCGCTCGACGACCGACGCGTGTACGACGTCGCTTTCGCACATATCCACGTTCTTTTCGACTTTTTTCATACTTCCTCCACGATTGAACGGTTGAATATCTGTTCAACTGTTTGTATTATAAACCGACTTTTTACCCTTGTCAAGAGAAATAGGGATAAAATCAAATCAATCCGTAAAAAACGATGCCGAGAACGGCGGAAAACAGGATCATCAGGATCGGGGAAACTTTCTTTTTGAGAAGATATTTGCTCCCGAGCCCGACCGCGATCAAGACGCCGAGAATGATAAGTCCCTTGTAATTGAAGGAGCATTCGCCGTACACGTTCCCGAGCCCGAAGAAGGTGCGGATCCCCATCGTGACGGCGGTCGCGAGGATCAAGGCGGCGACGGCGGGACGAACGCCGCCGAGGAAGCCCTGCACCCCTTCGTATTTGAGGAGATTCTTGAGGATCGCGGCGACAAGGAGAATGATCGTGAACGCGGGTAAGATCACGCCGAGGGTCGCGAGCAAAGCGCCGAGGAACCCGCCCTGCGACGCGCCGATAAAGGTCGCCATATTGATCGCGATAGGTCCCGGGGTGGACTCTGCCACGGCGATAAAGTTCATCAACTGTTCTTCGGTCAACATTCCGCGCGAGAGAACTTGGTCGCGGATCACGGACAGCATTCCGTAGCCGCCTCCGAACGAGACCGCGCCGATCTCAAGGAACAAGAGGAACAAACGCAGGTAAAACATCACTCGTCCCTCCTATGCTCCGCCGCCTGCTCCGATGGTTCGGGAGAGGTCGGAGAATCGGGTGGATCGACCTTATTCTCGGTGGACTTTTTCCGCGCGAGCATACGAACGAAATACAAGGCAAGACCAAGCACGCCGCAAATCAAGATATAGAAGATCGAAGAAAAGGATACGGCGAAGAGCGACAGCGTGACGAAACAGGCGAAGACCGCAACCGCGAGCGCGATCGTGAAGAAATCGCGTTTGAGCCCTTTCAGCACCTTGACACCCGCCGAAGCGATCAGATAGACGACGGCGACTTGGACGCCGCGAAAGGCGTAGCCGACGTAGGTGAGCGCGAGGAACTTGTCGAAGAAAAGGGAGATCACGAAAATGATCGCGAATGCGGGTAAACAGACCGCGAGGGTGGACAAAACCGAGCCGATCACACCCGCCACTTTATAGCCGATATAGGTCGCCGTATTGACCGCGATCGGTCCGGGCGTAGATTCGGAAACCGCAAGTATGTCCAGAAACTCCTCCCGCCCGATCCACTTTTTGCGCGAAACGAATTCGCTCTCCAAAAGAGCAATCATCGCGTAACCGCCGCCAAAGGTAAAGGCGCCGATCTTCAGAAAGCTCAAAAAGAGGGATAAGAGTTTGGGAAGAGGCTTTTTCATCGCATAAAGTATAGTCCTTTTTTTAAAAAAAAGCAAGGGACTGCGCACGCAGTCCCCCGTAAAAAGTCGCTTTTCCCTCTCGCGACGATCAAGTGTACAATATGCGCAGGGTCAAATAGACTGCGTAAACCGCAAAAAGCGCCGCGCCCTGCCAACGCCGGAACTTTTTTGTGATCAACATCGGCACGACGCCGATCAGGGTGAGTCCCAAGCAAAAAGGAAGATCCAACAAGATGGATTGCCGCGGGAAAATCAAAGTGCCGCCCGACACCATCGCGCATACGGGCAGGATCAAGGTCATATCAAGGATATTCGCGCCGAGGATGTTTCCCACCGAAATGGAAGCTTTCTTTTTAACGATGGCGGTGATGGTGGTGACGAGCTCGGGCAACGAGGTGCCGATCGCGACCAGGGTGACCGCGATGACCCCTTCGGGGACACCCGCCGCAAGGGCGAGTTTTTGTCCGTTGGTGACCAAAAGTTCCGCGCCGCCGACGATGCCCGCCGCGCCGCCGATAAACTTCAAAATATTAAGAATGACGGTCTTTCTGTCCTTCTTGACGGGAGCGCTCGCCTCTTCCGCTTCGGAAGTGGGTTCGCCGACCTGTTCGACGGATGATTCGCCCGCCGTCATCGCCACGTTCACACCGTTGCTTTCGGGAGAAAGGTCATTCGGAGAGGTTTGCTTGAGAGTGCGGTATGCCGTCAGCACGTTCTCTCCGACGAACAAAACAAAAAGTTCAAGGATTAAAATGCCGAGCCCGACGCTGAGGATATGGTTGCCGTCTTCCATGCCGCCGAACAATCCGATCATCATGAGGTTGAAGACCGCTACTACGAGGACGGAGGACTTAAACAAATAGTCCTTGCGTCTGACCTTGCCGGGCATAAAGAAGAGCGAGATCGCCATGATCAGACCGAGGTTCGCCACCACGCTACCCACCGCATTACCGACCGCGATCTCCGCGCTACCTTTCGCCGTCGCGATGATCGAAACGATGAGTTCCGGCAGGGTCGTCGCCACCGAGACAACGGTCGCGCCGATCAAGAGCTGCGGCAGTCCGGACACCTCGGCGATCCAAGACGCCGCGTCCACGAAGAAGTCGCCGCCTTTCACAATGAGCGCGACGCCGACGAGCAAAAGAGCAAGGGCGAGAACGATCTCCCCCGCGGAACCTTCCGCTGCGATAAGTGCAGTCGATACCATATTTCTCTCCTTTCTCTCCAAGGCTATAAAAAAAGGCTTCGGAGAAATCATACCAAGATAATCTCGCCAAAGTCTTGCGGTTTGAGGTTAGCCAGCCGTGATCGGCAGTGTTGTTGACTTCACCGCGCCGTAAAAAAGGCGCCCACTACTCCCAATGACTGTGTCATTATACCACGTTCGCCGCCTCTTGTCAATACCTTTCTTTCGGAGGCGGGATTATTCCACTTCAATAGTAAAGAACGTTTCCAACCCCGCGTAGGTGACCGTGATCCGATGCGTATCCGAAGAGACGACCGTCGGGGTGCAAGCAAAGCCGCCGTCCGCCGAATAGGGAATCTGATCAAAGGTACCGTTCGTCATCGTCGCAAGGAGGATCAAGCCGTCGAGCGACACGCTTTCCCCTACGGCGTAGGTCGACTTGGGCGCGATAAGGACGTCGATGGCTGTCGGCAGATTGCGCGCCACCGTTACGGGGATGGTCGCCTTAACGGCGTCGTAAGCGCCGAACGTGACCTTGACCGAGGTTTGCCCCGCTTGCAAATGCTCGCCGTCCGAGAAGAACAGATCGTCGGTCGCGACGAGGGTTTCACTCGTATTGTTGTTGTAACGAACGAAGATCGAGACGTTCCCCTTGCCGCCGAAAGAGAAATACTCGCCTTCGATAAAGGAGAGTTCCCCCTCCGTCACGGTGGCGACAAGCTCCACGGGCAGGACTTCCGAAACGTTGATCGTGAGTTCTGCCGAGATCGTGCCGAGCGCGGTCGTCGCCGTCACGATCACGACGCTGTCCGCAAGAAAATCGGGGCTTCGATACTCCGTCCCTCCGATCACGTGAGAATAACTCAGCTCGTTCCAGTTAAAACTCTGCGTGGTGCCGTCGTTAAAGGCAACGGTCGCCTTTAAGCCTTCCGCGGAGAACATATCGCCCATAAAGTAGGTCGTCTTTTGCGGCATCGAATCAAACTTCAAAGAGGCGGGCGCCTTGTCGACCACGGTGACGGGGATCGAGGCGCGCGCAGAGCGATAGGAAACGACGACTTCGGCAGTATCTGCGGTCAAACGGGTCGGCGAGATCTCGTAGTTCGTGACATCCGCCACCTTGCCCGTCTCGTAATGGGCGGTGACGACCAGTCCCGTGCGATCGAAATTGTCCCCGCTGAAATAGGAAGTCTTCACGTTATCCGTCGCGAGTTCCAACTTGGTCGCTTTCGCGAGGGAGACCGTCATCTCGACCGTGGTGGAGAAGCTCTTTTTCCCTTCGGTATAGACGAGGACGAGGGTCTGTTTGCCGAGCTCCGCGCTATTCAAGCCGCGTTGTTCCAGCTCGGACATCGGCACGTCCTTGGTCGTATCGTCTTCGTAGGTGACGGTGACGACGCCGCCCGTGAGGTCGGGCGTACCGCCCTGCGGCACCGTCTTGTTCTTAGGTGCGGATTTGACGATGATCCCCACGGGAGATGGACCGCACCCGGACAGAATGCCGAGCGCCAAAATACATATGGATAGAATCAAAACCGCGAGGGTAACTCTCTTCATAATGATATTATATAGCAAAACCTTTGTTCTCGTCAAGGCACGAGGCGGGAATGGTTGACAGGGTGATTCGTCCGCATTATAATAGGGTCGAGGTGATAATATGAAATACGTAGTATTTTTAGGTGACGGCATGGCGGATACGCCTGTCGAAGCGTTACAAGGCAAAACCCCTCTCGCGGTTGCGAAAAAGGAGCATATCGACGCCCTCGCACCCTATTCCGAGATCGGCCTCGCAAAGACCGTTCCCGACGGAATGAAGCCGGGCAGCGACACGGCGAACCTCGCCGTGATGGGTTACGACCCCCGCACCTGCTATTCGGGGCGTTCTCCGCTCGAGGCGCTCAGTATGGGTCTCACGCTCGAGGATACCGACATCGCGGTCAGGTGCAATTTGGTGACCCTCTCGTCGGAAGAAGAAAGCTACGCCGACAAGCGCATGATCGACTACAGCTCGGGCGAGATCTCCGACGAAGAAGCAAAAGAGCTGATCGAGTATCTGCAATCGAACCTCGGAACCGACAGGCTCTCTTTCCACGCGGGCATCAGCTATCGTCATTGTTTGATCGTACACGACGCGTCGGTCGGCTCGGAATTGACCCCGCCGCACGACATCACGGGCAAACTCATCAAGCGCTATCTCCCTGCGGGATTGCTCGGCGAACTCTTCCTTGACTTGCAGATCAAGTCCTACGAACTCTTGAAAGACCACCCCGTCAATCTGAAACGCATCGAAGAAGGCAAGAACCCCGCCAACTCGATTTGGCTGTGGGGCGAGGGCACAAAGCCCGCCATTCCGGATTTTTACGAGAAAAACGGCGTCAAAGGCGCGGTGATCAGCGCGGTCGACCTCTTGAAAGGCATCGGCAAAGGCGCGGGAATGGAAGTCATCGAAGTCAAAGGCGCGACGGGCGGCATTCACACGGATTTCGCCGCCAAAGG
>JAFZZX010000172.1 GCA_017615515.1 Clostridia bacterium | reverse complement strand
AGGCGGTCATCACGCCGCCGGGGGAAAGGGTATTCGCCGTCGCGCCGTAGGGGGCGAGGCGCAGGGCGACGTTCTTCGTATAGGTCACGACGCCGCCTTTGCTCGCCGCGTAGAGGGCGAATTCCGATCCGTTCCTCGCGCTCGCCGAAGCGACGTTTACGACGGCGCGGATCGCAGGGTTGAACGCGTATTTCTCCACGACGCGCACGACGCCTTTGAGGTTGACGTCGATCGCGTCTTCGCCCGCCGACTGCACGCCTGCCGCCGTGACGATCACGCCGACGTCCGCGATCTCCGGTAGGTCGCCGAGGACGCTCGTTTGATAATGTGTGTACCGAGGATCGTCGATCTTTGCCGCCGCGACGTCGATGCCCACCACGTCGTAACCCGCCGCGAGGAACCGCCTTGCGATCGCCTCGCCGATGCCGCCCGACGCGCCCGTGACCAATGTTTTCATACGTTTGCCTCCTTTTTCGCCGCAAGGTAGTCGAGATACGCCTTGCCGACCTCCTCTCTTTCCATTCGTTTCACCGCTCGATAGCCGACGGGGGACAGCACGACCTCGAAGAGGAGTTCCGCCACCGCGCCCGTCGCCGCGCAGGTCACGCATTGCAGGGGCGTCCACCCGAAGAAGTGGTAGCTGACGATGAATGCAAAGAGGATATTATCCACAAATTGCGCGATGACAGTCGAGGCGTAACAGCTGACGGAAAAAGCCAAAAACCCCCGATTTTTCAGCATTTTTCCGAAAAATGCATTTAGAAAATTATTCAGCAGCGCCGAGGCGAGGAAGGCGACCGAGCTGCCGAGGATCACGAACCAAGAGGAACGGATCGTGCCGTCCAACGCGGCGTTGATCACCCCTTCCGACCCCTCGACGAAGCTCTGCGACCACAGCCCCGGGATGTAGGACGCGGCGATAAAGAACGCGGAGAAGAAGAGATTGATCGCGAGGGCGCAGACCGACAAAACGTTCGCCGCCCGTGCGCCGAAACGTTTGGTCACGACGTCCATTAGGAGGAAGACGAGCCAAGAAAAGAGGATGCCGCCGTCAAGGGCGAGCCAAGGGAGATTTACGATGCTCTTGTTCGCGAGCAGGTTCATCGCAACGACCGACACGGCGAAAAGAGCGGTGATAAGAGAGGGCACGCTACGCAATAGTATCTTGGTTTCGGTAAATAGGGATTTGATTTTCGTCACGATCGGTGACCCTCCTTGTTTTTTATTCGAGATGGTTAAGCAAGGAACATCTCTGTAAAAGTCCGTTTCGGGACTTATAAGATTATTTTAGCACGAGGGTAGAAAAATGTCCATCGATTAATTGGGTAAAAATCTTTGACGCAATGCTTGCCAATCGTCAATGATTCGCACGTAGCGCTTAGAGTGAGCGAAGCCGAGCGTCTCTTGTATGTGGCTGGCGCCGCTTGATATGCCTCACTATCGCTCGGCTTGATATGCGGCTGACGCCGCTTGATATGTGGCTTTGCCACTTGATATGCACCTATCGCCGCTTGATATGTCCTATCGGACTTGAGAATAATGATGGGGGCTCTCCGACCCGAAAAACATCTATCAAAAGCAATCCACCGTCGCTTATGTACCGCGCTGAGCGCGGGCGCACGGACTCAGTCCTTCGTGAAGGACGTATTCGTGCACTTCGGGCAAGGGGGAACCTTGTCGTTCTTGCCGAGGGTAACGTTGGTGCCGCAGTTGGTGCAGCTGTAGGTGCCGTCTCCGGGCTTTTCGCCGGTGTGATAATATTTCATATATTATCCTCCTTTATTTTGATACGGGGAGTTTGGACGAAAGGCGGCGCTTTTATTCACAGAAGTCGGCACAAGAGGCAGGAGATCACCGTCCCCGCGAAGGTGGCGACGAGGGCGATCGCGACTGCGCCTCTGTATTTCTTGACCTTGCCCCCGCCGTACACCGCCGCGACGTAGAAGACGGTCTCGCTCGACCCCACGATCACGCTCGCCGCGCGCGCAGGATAGCTGTCCGCGCCGTATAGGCGATACACTTCCGACAGGAGCCCGAGACTGCCGCTCCCGCTCATCGGGCGAACGACGATCAGCTCGGTCAGTTCGGGCGGAACGCCGATCAAGCGGAAGACGGGAGACAAGAGGCTTGCGAGGCGCAGGGCGAGCCCGCTCTCGCGAAAGAGAGTCACCGCGATCAGCACGGCGGCGAGATAGGGGAAGATCTGTTTCGCAAGATCAATCGCCCCTTTTGCTCCTTCGAGAAAGGCGTCGAAAATCGGCACGCGCCTTAGGGCGCCGACGAGGAAGTTGAGAGCGATGAAGGCGGGCAGGACGTAGGCGCTCACGGGCGTTGTCTGCGCCTGATGCCGCGCGTCAGGTAGCATAGAGCCACCCCGATCAGGGCGGTCACGAGGGTGGCGATCACGGTCGGAAGGAGGATGTCGGCGGGCGAGGCGCTCCCTGCTTGTTCGCGCAGGGCGATGATGGTCGCGGGCAGGAATTGCACGCCGCAGGCGTTCAGCACGAGGAAGAGGACGGTGCCGTCTTTCGCGACCGGGTTCGCTCCCTGCATTTCCGCGACGGCTTCGATGCCGAGCGGGGTCGCCGCGCTGCCGATCCCGAGGAAGTTCGCCGCGAGGTTCTGCGAGATCAAGGCGCGCGCCTTGTCGCTCTCTTTTTTGAATAGGCGGCGGGTCAGCGGACGGAAAAGGCGGGTCATCAGGTCGGAGACCCCGTTTCTCTTCATCACGCCGAGCACGCCGAGCCACAGCGCGTAGACCGCGATCATCTTGATCGAGAGGGTCACGGCGTTTTCCGCGCCCGACAGGGCGGCGCCGACCGCCCCCGCAGGGTCGGAAAGGAGCATCGCGCCCAAGCCGAGCACGACCATCAAACAAAAGACGATATTCATAATTAAAGATACAAAAGGGAAAGAGAGAATTATGCCCGAAAAGCACGAAAAAAGCGGCGGCACCGCCGCTTTTTTCGGTGAAATGACACTTGACGTGCCGAGGTTAACGGATGTAATTCGTTCTCTTGACGGTCTCGGTGTTCGGCAGGCCGTATTTCTCCTTGCCGAGGGCGATCGAACGCATCAGGAAGAGCATATTGCGCGCGACGAAACGGGCGTTTTGCAGTCCTTCCTCGTCTCCGAGCACTTCGCCCTTGCCGCGACCGAATCCGTTGTTCCAGTAACGACCCGATGCGATCGGCATTTGGTTGATCGTGTAGTATTTGTTCAAGACGTCGAAGCTCGCGACCGTGCCCGCGCGCCGCGCCACCGCGAAGGACGCGCCGACTTTCATTCTGAGGTCGCAATTCGCGCTCATAAAGAGACGATCCAAGAGTGCGATTACGCTGCCGTTCGGCGAGGCATAGTAGACGGGGGACGCCACGATCATGCCGTCCGACGAGGCGAGCTCCTTGGCGAGAGCGGGGACGTCGCCGCCCAGCACGCATTCGCCTTTTTGGGCGCAACCGCCGCACGCGATACAGCCTCTTATATCCTTCGTGCCGACGTCGTAACGCACGACTTCAACGCCTTCCGACGTGAAGATTTGGGTCGCTTCGTCCAGAAGGCGAGCGCAGTTGCCGTCCGTGCGGGGACTGCCGTTGATCATTAATACTTTCATTTATTCCTCCTCTCCCGCGCTGTCTGCGGGCTCATCCGCGGTCGTCGCCGCGGCTTCCTCAAGGGGTTCCGTAGGGACTTCCGCCTCGGGTGTGCTTTGCGATACGTTTTTCTTTTTCTTCGCGAGGTCGTTGGTGTTCAGGCTTCTGCCGAAGACGAAGAATCGCTGATACAGAAACTCGGTCACGAAGTTAAATAGCATATTGATGATCTCGACGAGATAGTCGTTCCACCCCGCCGTCTCCACGAGATAGTGCCCGAGGAGCGTGCTCGCGGGCGTAAAGACGACGTAGTAGGCGAGGACTTTCATCATCGCGATCGGCACGTTGCTTGCCGACTTGAAGGTGAATCGGCGGTTGAACGTGAAGTTCCACACCACGGACAGCACGAGCGAGATCAGGTATCGCGGCCAATACGGTAGCGGAGTGAACTCGGTCATCAGCGTGAAGGAAACGATCTGCACCACGCCTGCCGACGCCGCGAAGAGGGTGTATTTTATCACGCGAAAGAGTTTTTCTTTTTGTTCGGGGCGCATCGCGCATCTACTCTCCTTTTGGGTGCTATTCCTATTGTATGCCCGCTCGCGCGCCTTGTCAAGCGGCAGGGAGGGGCAAGGTGCGCTCGTCGGCGGCAGGGGCGTGCCCGTCGGGGAGATCGGGCGTTGGGCCCCGTTTTTTTTGAAAAAGTTTCGGAATGGATAAAAAAGCGTTGACAACCCCGCGGCGAATTGATAAAATAATGGAGCATTTGTCGAAGGATCTGCGTGCTCCGCGCCGCCGTTCCTGCGGCAACAATATGGCGGCGTAGCTTAGTTGGTTAGAGCGGCCGGTTCATACCCGGCAGGTCGTTGGTTCGAGTCTGACCGCCGCTACCATATAAGGCCCCTTGGTCAAGCGGTTAAGACATCGCCCTTTCACGGCGGTTACACGAGTTCGAATCTCGTTGGGGTCATTTGGGAGCCTTAGCTCAGCTGGTTAGAGCAACCGGCTCATTACCGGTCGGTCCCGGGTTCAAGTCCCTGAGGCT
>JAFZZX010000171.1 GCA_017615515.1 Clostridia bacterium | reverse complement strand
TAACGATGATAGTTAACGTAGGTATTGCCCTTGAACGGCTTATTCTTCTTCATCGTATTGGGTTGATACGAGCAGAAGAAGAGGCGGAAGTCGGTTTCTTTCGCATTTTTCAAAGAAACCCTGTACACCTCGCCGGTATCGCAACTGTAGTATTCGTTGTGGATCTGCCAAATGCCGTTTTGCTTTTTCGGTCCGCCGGTATATTCGATGTTCGCCCACTTTTGTTGTTTAAAGTCGGGTTTGCCCTGCAAGGCGATGACTTCCCCTTTTCTCAAGAGTTCGACGTAACGATAGTTCAATTCAATGTCGCTGTTTTCCGGATCCAGTTGCGCCCACGTACCGTACGAAAGAGCGGTCAGCACCTTGAAAGAATACTTGCCCGCGCCGAAGAGCGCCGCGCCGATCGGCACGGTATTCTTTGCGGCGCAGAGTGCGTTATTGTTGTCAGGGCTGAAGTCGATGAACGCGATATCGGGATAACTCGACGCGAGCTTTTCCTGTACGTATTCGTCAAGGCCGTAGGTATCCGCCGCCCCGCCCGAAAAGAGAACGGCGTCGACGTCTTTGACGTTGTCGGAGCGCTGAAGCTCCTTTTCAACGTATGCCCAAATCTTCTCATAAACCTCCCGACAACAGGATCGGAAAACTTCCCGATCGACCGGAACGTCCATGATCATTTCGCGATAGAGCGGGAAGGGATAGCCTTTCCCCGGATTGTTTGCAAGCCACTTCGGATAGACCATCTTACCGAGCTTGATCGCCTGTTGCATACGATATTGGTCGAAATAAACGCCCTGCTCCACGCTTTGCACCGACCCTTTGCTACCGAAAGCGGGAATGCCCGCGGAGCAATTGTCGATATATTCGGCGATCGCGATGTCGATATTCCTGCCGCCGATCCTCTCGGGCGAATTGCGCCCGTCCGCACCGTAGGCGTAGATGTTCTCCTTGTCGAACCGAACCTTTACGACCGAGATATCCTCTTCGCCGATATTGAAGATCAAGACGTTCTTTTGTCTTGCGTTAACGATGTCGTACTCTTTCGCCGCCACGCCGACCGCTCTGGCGGAAGAAACGATATACACGCTGTCCCGATCGGCTTTGTTGCGGGAGACCAACCTGACGAGTTCGTCGATATAGTCCTTTTCCGCATTCGCAGGATAGACCACGACGTAGCGGATCGGCAAATCGCCGAAGATCCGCCCGATCTCCTCCTTGACGCGATCCATAACGTATTTGACGAAGAGTTCCAAAACGCACCGCGGCGAGACCCGAGACTCGAAATAGTCCCCTTTGGCGATCGCCTCTTCGTACGAATCGTCGGTACGGGGCGGATAGTGGTAGTTCTTGAAACGAAGACCGTCGTACAAGCCGTCGCGCTCGCGCGTAAAGAAAAGATTGAGAAGATCGCGGATTCGTACGAGATACTGAAAGGACTTTGCCGCGTATCCCGCGATCTCTTCTCTGCCAAAGACCCATTTCGCCTGCTCGGCGTCGTAATACGCCAAAGAGGGGATCCCCTCGCCTTTGTTCAACAACAGCTCCTGCTCGTAGTTCTCGTCATAGAGACGATAAGCGCAAGCGGCTTTCGTCGTATCGGCGCCGAGATCGATGGAAACCGTGATTTGATCGTTCGCGTTTCTGCTCATTTAGTGTTCTCCCGAAAGTGATATATCGGTCTTGAGTTCCGACCTTTGCCGCAAAAGCAAAAATCAAACCGTAAAAATAACCAAATATTGATAATATTTTACCATTTTCGACAATCTCTGTCAATAGTCAATAACGCCATATTTCTTTTTTTATATAATAAAACGTATTACAATTTGTGCTTGTCCTCGTAAAAAGTGTCAAATATATAAGAGCCGTCGGTCGTATCCGCCGCCCTTCTCTGCACCCAATAAGGTTATTGCCCGAAAACTCCGAAAAAAAGAGCCGACGCAAATGGTCGGCTCCCGTTAACGGATCAATGATCTATCCGATCACTCGATCGTCCCGTCGGTATATTCTTCCTGCTCGGGAGTATCGAGCTTGGCCAGTTCCGCATCGGACAGGTCTTCCGTCGACACGCTCGCCTCCGCGGTCTTGAGGGAGACCTCGTCCACCTTGACGCCGTTCGTCTTTACACCGTCGATCACGACGACGCCATCGACGACCTCGACCGACTTCGCCCCCGTCGCCTTGTCAAAGAGCGCGAGCACATCCTCGGAAGGAGCCTCAGTGAACTTGCTGACCAGGAGCATCGTGACGAGCCCCGCAATAAAGCCCGGAATGATCTCGTACAGTTCGATATTGTAAGCAACGCTCTTCATACCGTAGTATTCCATGTTGAATAGGATCATCCACAGAATGTCCACGACGAAACCGACGACGATGCCCGCGGTGGCGCCCTTGTAATTCACCCTGCGATTATAAAGGGAGAGCAAGAGCACGGGACCGAAAGCGGCGCCGAACGCGCCCCAAGCCGCCGAGACCAAGCTCATGATCGTGGAGAACGCGGGCACGATCGGGTCGTCGCCGAAGCCGAGGAACGCCAAGAGGAAGGCGACCACGGACGCCGCGATCACGACGATCCTACCCACCCACACGATCTCCTTGTCGGAAGCTTCCTTACGAATGGTGGTCTTATAAATATCCGAAGCGAACGCGGACGAAGACGCCAAAAGTTGCGAATCCGCCGTACTCATCGAAGCGGCGAGGATCGCCGTGATGACGAGACCGCCGATAAAGACGGGGAACGCCTTTTGCGCGAGGGTGATGAAGACCGTCGACGAGGCACTCTCAAGGGACGCACCGAGATACTTTCTGCCGACGAGAGCCACGATGGTCGCGAAGGCAAGGATCAGGATCGTCCAGGTACTGCCGACGATCTGCGACTTACGCATCTCCTTCTCCGACTTGATGGACATATAGCGGACAACGATGTGCGGCATACCGAAGTAGCCGAGTCCCCAGCCGAGACCGGTCAGGATCGTGGCGATGCACGACCAAGGGGTGTCGGCGACCTTGAACATATTGTAGAAGTTCGCGGGCAGAGCCGACGCCGTCTCCGGCACCTTCAGCACCGCGACGGACACGATCGGCAGGAGCATCAGCGCAACGAGCATGATCATACCCTGGAAGAAGTCGGTCCAGCAGACCGCGTTGAATCCGCCGAGGAAGAGATAGGCGATGATGATGACCATGCTGATCAGCATCGCGATACGCTCGTCCAGTCCGAAGATTTGATTGAACAAGGTACCCGCCGCCTTGATGCTCGACGCACCGTACACGCAATAGACCAAGACGAAAATCACCGCGCAGATGACCTGCAGTTCCTTTCTCTTGCTCTTGAAACGATTGGTCAGATACTGCGGGATCGTGATGCTGTCGTTTGCGAGGATCGAATAGCGACGCAGACGCGGCGCCAGGAAGATCCAAGCGAGCACCGTGCCGATCGCGAGACCGATCGAGATCCACACCTGACCCATACCCGCCGCATAGATCGCGCCGGGGAGTCCCATCAAGACCCACGCGCTCATATCCGACGCGCCCGCGCTGAGCGCGGAGACCAGTCCGTTCATCTTTCTTCCGCCGAGGAAAAAGCCCTTTTCTCCGGAATCCGATCTATTCTTGATAAAGAAGAAAACGCCTACGCCGACCACCAACAAAAAGTACAGTACGAAGGCTACGACGTTGCCGGCTTCCACCGCTGATATTACGTTAC
>JAFZZX010000170.1 GCA_017615515.1 Clostridia bacterium | reverse complement strand
CTTTTCTCTTTACCAAGGACGTGCTCCAAGGCGAAGCCTCAATTGCGCGCGACTGTATTATTATATAAGCATTTCGCGGGTATGTCAATAGAAAATCCCCCCTTTTTTTCGGTATTTCTCGGGAAGTTTTCTTTTTGCGCTTTTGTCGGGCGATCCGCCCTGCTCCCCGCTAACAAAAACACCGCACGAGAAGCCGTGCGGTGCATTGTTGGTTCGATAGGCGGATTAACGCTTGCTGAACTGCGGAGCCTTACGCGCCTTCTTGAGGCCGTACTTCTTCCTTTCCTTCATTCTCGGGTCACGGGTCAGGAAACCTGCCGCTTTAACCTGAGCCTTGAGGTCGGGTTCCGCGATGACGAGCGCGCGGGCGATGCCGTGACGGATCGCGCCTGCCTGTCCGCTCGGACCGCCGCCGATCACGTTGACCGCGACGTCGTACTTCTCGAGGGTGGACGTAAGGGTCAGGGGCTGACGAACCACGAGCTTCATCACTTCCAGACCGCCGAAATACTCGTCGATCGTGCGCTTATTGATCACGATGGAGCCGTTGCCTTCGGGGATCAGGCGCACTCTCGCGATCGCCTTCTTCCTGCGGCCGGTGCCCCAGTATTGCAATTTCTTCTTCAATGCTTTCTTCGTTGCCATAGTTCACCTCACCTTAGAATTTGAGTTCCACAGGCTGTTGCGCCGCGTGCGGATGCTCGCTGCCGGCGTAGACCTTGAGTTTCTTGAACATCTTTCTGCCGAGGGAGTTCTTCGGCAGCATACCTTTGACCGCGAGTTCCACCGCGAGGACGGGTTTCTTCTCCATCATGTCCTTGTACTGGATCTCCTTCAGTCCGCCGATATAGCCGGTGTGATAACGGTAGAACTTCTGCTCGAGCTTCTTACCCGTCAAACGCACCTTGTCTGCATTTATAACGATAACGAAATCGCCGGTGTCCACGTTGGGGGTGAAGATGGGCTTATTCTTGCCGCGAAGAACCGCCGCCACGTTGCTCGCCAGTCTGCCGAGCACGAGGTCGGTCGCGTCCACGACGTACCACTTCCTCTCCACTTCACCGGGCTTTGCCATAAAAGTCTTCATGGATATTCCTCCTAAATATTTGCGCCGCGAGACCTTGGCAAAGGGGCTAATTTTGCCTATTTCACGCATAAGCGATATTTATTTTATATTTTTTATATAGCGGTGTCAAGTTTTTCACACCCGAAATCTGCGTTTTTTTACGACTTTTTCCCATTCGTTTCGATCACGCAACGCAGCGCTCCGCTTTTGCGCTTTTTCAAATGGAAAGAAAAACGCGCTCCGAAGCGGTCGAAGCGCGCAAGCGTAGTGCTTATTTCTTTTCTTTCAGCAGATCGCGGATCTCCTTGAGGATCGTCGCCGGGTCGTTCGCCTTGGCTTCCGCCGCCGCTTCCGCAGCAGCCTTTTCGTCCGCCGCTTTCTTCTCCGCCGCCTTCTTATTGTCGATCTCCCTGATCTCCGCCCAGGTCTTGCCCTCTTTGCGAAGCGCTCTCACCTCGGGATCGAGAAGGATCAGGAACCCTCTCTTGACCTTGCCCAGACCGCCGTGCGCCTTGTTGATCGCCTTGATGATCAGGAAGAGCACGAGCGCGATCAAAATGAAGTTGATGATCGCGGAAAGGAATGCGCCCCAGTCGATGTAGATCGCCGCGTCCATCTCTTCGGCGCTGCCGACGAGGAAGGTATATGCCGCGATGCCTTCGCCCCCGCCGCACAGATAAATGATCCAATTGATCAGCGGACGCAAAATGTTGTTCGTAAGGGCGGTGACGATCGCCGTAAAGGCGCCGCCGATGATCACGCCGACCGCGAGATCGATCACGTTGCCGCGCGTCACGAACGACTTGAACTCTTTGAAAAACTTTTTCATAATTTCCTCCGTAATGTCGCGATAATTCGCGAGTTTTCCGTTTTCAGTTTAACGCGAAACGACGCTTCTTGTCAATATCCGCGGAGCGCTTCACGCTTCGGGAAGGTCGTAGCGCACCTCTTTGAGATACAGTCCCTCGGGCGGCATCGTCTTGCCGGCGCGGTCGCGTTTACCCGACAGAATAATCTCCGGGATATCCTCGGCGCGAAGTTTGCCGATCCCGACGTAATAGAGAGTACCGACCATGATCCGCACCATATTGTATAAAAATCCGTTCCCCGATACTTCGAACGATATCTCCTCCCCATCCTCGCGGATCGTGAGATCGGTGATCGTGCGAACGGTGGTCTTGACGTGGCCGCCCGCCGCCTGAAAGACCTTGAAGTCGTGGGTGCCGAGAATATGCTCCGCCGCTCGCCGCATTTCCTTAACGTCCGGGTGCTTGTGCACGAAGGCGAAAAGTCCCTCGCGCAAGGGACTCGTAACGGGCGCGGAATACATTTTGTACAGGTAAGTTTTGCCCACCGCGTCGAAGCGCGCGTTGAAGGTCGGCGGCACTTCGCGTGCGAATAAAACGCGAATGCTCGCGGGCAAATGCGCGTTGAGCGCGATCGGCAGTTTACTGAGCGGAATGCTCGTATGCGTGTCGAAATGCACCGCCTGCCCCATCGCATGTACGCCCGCGTCCGTCCTACCGCTACCGTGCATCACGGACGCCTCGCCCGTCGTCTCTCGGACGGCGTTCGCGAGGACTTCCTGCACCGAAAGCCCGTTCTTCTGCCGTTGCCAACCGCAATATTCCGTACCCTTGTACTCAACGCGAAGCAATACTCTCATATCATCCGAAAAGGGCGAGGATCATCTCGTCGAACGCCCATAGGTAT
>JAFZZX010000169.1 GCA_017615515.1 Clostridia bacterium | reverse complement strand
GTCTTGCAAGTGGTGATCGATACAGAGGGTTTTCCTGCCCTTATCGAAGAGGGAACCGTATTTACCGAGACGATCCTTGGTCGCGCAATCAACTGCGATCGTGAGATCGTAGGAACGCTTGGGCGGGTCGCGGTCGATGACTTCCGCGGTATAGAGATCGGAGAGATCGAACTTCCTCTCACCGTCGCAATAGGCGGAAACCTCTTTGCCCTGCTTGGTCAAAAACAAGCGCAAGGCGAGCGCCGAGCCCAAGGTATCACAGTCGGGATTGATATGTGAAAAAAGCGCGATGGTATTCGCACTTTTTATCAATTTTACGATCTCAACAAGATCCATCGTTTCCTCCGTTGCCGTCAGAGTATTTCTTCTCGGTCTCACGCGTTTCGTCCATCGCTTTATCAATTAGGTCCGTAATATGCTTGGCATTGTCGATAAAGTTGTCGCGAATGATCGTCAGGAAGGGGATGATACGCATTTTTACGCGTTGTTTCAAGAGATTACGCATATGACCCGTGCAAGACTGCAAGGCGTCAAAGGTCTCTTGCGCCTGCGATTCGTCCCCGAAATAGCTGACGTAAACGCGCGCGTGGGAGAGATCGTCCGAGGTCTTCACCTCGAGAACGGTCAACATTCCGTGAATGCGCGGATCGTTCAGTTCGTAGCGAAAGATCATCGAGAGTTGTTTTAACAGTTCGGAATTGATGCGTTCGATGTTCATTCTTTCGGTACCTCTTCCATCAAGTAACAAACGATCACGTCGCCTTGCTTGAACTCGGCGAAGTCCTCAACGCCAACGCCGCACTCAAATCCGCTCTGCACCTCTTTTACGTCGTCCTTCAAGCGCTTGAGAGAGGACATCGAGCTCTCGACGATGATCTCGTCGTTGCGAATGACCCTTGCTTTGGCATTTCTCTGCAACTTGCCTTCCATCACGCGGCAACCTGCGATCACGCCTACGCCGCTGATCTTGAAGATCTCGCGGACTTCCGCTTTACCGATGACGGTCTCTTGATAGACCGGTGCGAGCATGCCTTTCATCGCCAGCGTGATGTCGTCTAAGAGGTTATAGATGACCTTATACCACTTTACGTCTACGCCCGCCTTGGCAGCCGCTTCGCGGAGCGCGTTGGTCTCCTTCTGGTTGAAGACGATGATCGTCGCTTCGGAAGTCTTAGCAAGGATCATATCGGAATCGTTCACGTTGCCGACGCCCTTGTGAATGACCTTGACTTTGACTTCGTCGTTGCTGAGCTTGGTGACTTCCTGGACGAGCGCCTCGAGAGAGCCCTGCACGTCAGCCTTGATGATCAGGTTCATCGTCTTGAGACTGCCTTCGTTGATCTGACGGAACAGATCTTCTACGTTCCTGCGGTTGGCGTTTGCCTCGCCTTCCTTGATCTTCAGCTTCCTCTCTTCGGCGATCTTCTTGGCGAGCTTTTCATCCTGTAAGACGACCATCTGATCGCCTGCGGACGGCGCCTCTACGAAGCCGAGGACAGAGACGGGAACGGACGGACCTGCCGACTTGACCGACTTGCCCTTGTCGTTGGTCATCATCTTGACCTTACCATAGGTAGAACCCGCGACCATATAGTCGCCGATCTTCAAGGTACCGTTCTGCACGAGGATCGTAGCCAAAGGACCGGATTTGTCGACCTTCGCCTCGATGACCGCACCGCGAGCGGGGATCTTGCTGTTCGCCATGGGCTTGAGCTCTTCGAGAACGAAGAAATTGATGGTTTCAAGCAGATCGTCCACACCTGCGCCCGTCTTGGCGGAAACGGGACAGGCGATCACGTCGCCGCCGTATTCGCCTACGACCACGTCGTAGTTCAAGAGTTCGCGTTTTACGCGGTTGATGTCCGCGCCGGGCTTATCGATCTTGTTGATCGCGACGATGATAGGCACCGCAGCGGCCTTGGCGTGGTTGATCGCTTCGACGGTCTGCGGCATGATGCCGTCGTCCGCCGCAACGACGATGATCGCAATATCGGTGACCATCGCACCGCGAGCACGCATCGAAGTGAACGCCTCGTGGCCCGGGGTATCGATAAAGGTGATCATATGTCCGCCCTTCTCGATCGTATAAGCGCCGATATGCTGCGTGATACCGCCCGCCTCGCCTGCGGCGACGGAAGTATTACGAATGCGGTCGAGAAGTGAAGTCTTACCGTGGTCGACGTGACCCATGATCGTGATGATCGGGGCGCGCGGCTCGGTATTCTCTTCGGCGACGTCCGCAATGAACTCTTCGAGCTTCTCCTCTGCGGATTTGTCCGCCTTGAGTTCAAGCTCGATCCCGTAATCCGACGCGACGAGCTCCGCCGTCTGGAAATCGATGGAATCATTGATGTTCTTCATGATGCCGAGCATCAAGAGCTTGCCGCAGATGTCTACGCCTGTTTTGCCGATCTTTTCGGACAAGACCTTGATCTGGACGGGATCGGTCGTGATCACCGCCTTCTCGATCACGGTCTGCGTGATCACGGGAGCCTGCTTTTGGTTCTTTCTGCTCTTGTATCTGCGAGCGCGTTCGCTGTCGTCGAGATCCATTCCGTTCTCCAGCTCGCGACGCATGATGTCCTTCTTATTTGGACCCTTCTTCTCTTCGTAAGAATTGTAATTGCGGTCAAAACTCTTCTTATTGCCCTTGCCGCCTTTGCCGCCCGACGGTTGCGGGGGCAGGAAAACGGGTTTATCCGCATCGCGCATCGGGTATCCGCCCTCACGTGCTCCGTAGGGTCTCGCGCCACCCGTTTGACCGTACGGCCTTCCGCCGCGTTGTCCGATCCCCCTCTCACTTTCGGGGATATAGATGATGGGTTGCTTGAACTTCCTCGGTTCGGGCACGTCGGGACGCAAGGGATTACGCGCAGGAGAGGGCGCGGGAGCGGGCTCAGCGGGCTTTTCTTCGACCGGAGCGGGAGCAGGCTCCGCCACGGATTCCGAGATAGCGGGTTCGACCGTGGGTTCGTTCTGTTCGGAGGGTTGTACGGCGTCCTCGGATGAGGCTATTTCCTCGACGGAGCCGGACGATGTGGGCTCGGCTACGGGAACAGTCTCCTCTTTGACCGCTTCCTTTTCCGCCTCTTCCTTTTCCATTTCTTTCGCGATAAGACTTTCCTTGAGAGCATCCAGCTTCTCGAGGAGATCCTCGGCGCGTCTGCGTGCGTCTCTGACGCTTATCCCCAACCCGCGGAACTTGATTTTGTCCAACTCGGCGAGTGCATTGAGATTCGCAAAGGGTTGATTGTTGGTTTCACTCATCAGTAACTACCTCCGACCTAATAATTCCTTTTCCGTTGCCGAAGCAAGGTTCTCTTCGACAAGACCGATACACTTGATCGGTTTCCCGCCGAAGTAAGCGGCGAGATCCTCGACCATGATTACTTTGATTCCGACCTCTTCGTAACGTTTCCGCACCTTCTTTAAGGAGTTTTCGGAAATGCCTGTATCGCAGAGGATCAAACGGACTTTCTTGGAAGCGATCACGTTCTCGTAGCCGTAGATCAACTTCCCCGCCTTGATCGAAAAGCCGATGTAGGCGGCAACCTTCGGATTAAGACTCATACTGCTCCGATAGACTGCGGTACGCTTCTTCCGAGATCTCGACCTTGAATATTTTATTCAAAAGCTTGACCTTGACGGTTTTTTTCAAGCATTCGGGATCCTTGCAAAGGTATGCGCCGCGCCCCGCCGCTTTCCCCGTGGGATCGAATCGAACTTCGCCTTGCGGCGTGCGAACGATCCTCAAGAGGTCACGCTTATCAAACAGTCTCCTGCAAGCGATACACATTCTCTGCGGAGCGGCATGCTTCTGCATGATCAACCCTCCGCACCCTCTCCGGGATCGATGATGGAAGAATAAGGCTTAACGTCGATCTTCCAACCCGTGAGTCTCGCGGCAAGGCGAGCATTCTGCCCTTCACGACCGATCGCAAGGGAGAGCATATTGTCATTCACGATGACGCGAGCAGAACGCTCGTCGTCGTTGACGTGGACTTGGACCGCCTTAGCGGGACTGATCGCACGAGCGATGAACTCCAAAGGATCGGCGCACCAGTTGATCACGTCGATCCTCTCGCCGTTGAGCTCCTGAACGATCGCGTTGATCCTGCTGCCTCTCGGGCCGATGCAGGAACCGACCGCATCCACGTTCGGATCCTCTGCATAGACGGCGATCTTGGTGCGGAACCCCGCTTCGCGCACGATGCCTTTGACCGTAACGAGACCGCTCTTGACCTCGGGCACGTCGAGCTCGAAGAGACGACGGACGAAATCGGGATTCGCGCGAGATACGATGACCTGCGGCGAACGGTTGTTCGTCGTGATACGTCTGACGAGGACTTTGATCATATCGCCGACGTTGTACTTCTCGGTGCGGATCTGCTCGGACACGGGCATGATGCCTTCCATCTGCGTCGGCAGGATCTCGACGTAAACGCTGGTCGGCTCGACCTTACGAACGATGGCGTTCACGATCTCGCCCGATTTTTCGCTCATTTCGTCATAGACCTGCTCCTTCTTGATGTCGGTCAAACGCTGCATAATGACCTGACGGGCGGTCTGGACGGCGATACGGGATAGATTCTTCGGGGTGATCTCTTCGGAGATCGTGTCGCCGACTTTATAGTTCGGCTTGATCTTCCTCGCGTCCTCGAGGGAGATCTCCTTCTCCTCGTCGACCACCTCTTCGACGATGGTCTTATAAGCAAAAACTCTGATCTTGTTCTGTTCGGGATAGAGTTTCACCTCGACGGCGGTGCTGATCGCATTCTCCTTCTTATAGGCAGAAGCAAGCCCCGCTTCCAAAGAGGCGATAAACTCGCTCTTATTGATGCGACGGGTCTTTTCCAGTTCGTCAAGTGCCGCAAAAAAATCCTTGTTAATCATATTTCCTCCTAAAATCTGATATAGGGCTTCGCGAGCGCTATATCCTTTGTTTGTATCGTAAGTTCTCCCTTATCGGTCGAGAGAACGAGATCGTCCCCGCTATACGAGGACAAGATGCCGACGAGCTTTTTCTCCCCGTTGATCGCCTTGTAAAGAGAAAGCTCGATCTCGGTGCCGATCTTCTTGAGATAGTCCTTCTCGGTCTTCAACGGACG
>JAFZZX010000168.1 GCA_017615515.1 Clostridia bacterium | reverse complement strand
GATCTATTTGGGGCAGTTGCCTCGCAGTTCGCGGGTCAGCGTTTTGATCCGCAAGCGAGTTGCCAAAGGGGATAAGTACGTTGCTCGCGAGCGAAAGCGGGGCGCGATCCTCGATCTGTTTTCTGCCGTCCAAAGCGGTGTTTTTGACGGGTTCATACGCTACGGCGAGGCGCCGTCCGGAACTTACGCGATCTTGCTCGACGACGACAGCGAGGTGATCCCCGGGAGCCTTCGCGCGGCGATCCTATCGATGGCGCACCCGCTGAATGCCGAATACGACCTGATGACTTTCGGCGGCAGGGTCAATCGCTATTCGATCGAGACACACTACGCCGCTCGCTATTTGCGTTCTTGCACGGTGGACGCCTATCCCTTCTATTCCGACTTTTATTCCGACGCCTTCGACGCCGCCCTCTATTGCGGAAAGGCGATCGTCCGCATAGCCCCTTATCTCGAGAAACTTCGAGACTTTTTCCCCGACGGTCGGGTGCTCAGTCACGACCTGATCGAAGGGGCGGTGCTCCGTTCCTCTTCGCTCGGACGTTGCGTATACGAGGACGCGCCGACGACCTTCCTCTCGGACAGCGAACGCACCGCGCGATGGCAACGGGGCGACGTGATGCTCTTACCGTACGCCCTCTGTGATCGGGTCAAGGATCGGAGCGGCGTTCGCGTCCCGAATCCGATCGCGCCGATCTATAAGTTGATCCTCTTCATCAATGGCTTTTCCGTTCTTCGGGACGCTATGCTGTGGCTCGTCTTCTTGTTTTCCTTCTTTTCGGGACAGGTCTTTTTGACCTATTACGCCGTTTCCTGCCTTCTTTTCGTCAAGGTCTACGCGATGGTGGATTCGATCCGAACCTTCTTCACGAACGTGCGTTTATCGCACGCGCTGCGAGGATTTATTCATTCCGTCGAGCTTCTGGCGGATGAATTGTTTTTGAGCCCGTATCGCGCCCTCAGCGGCGTCTATCTCTTCGTCGTCACCTGCCTGAAGATGGCGTTTCGCAGTCCTTCGCTCCTCGAATGGAAACCCTTTCGTACGACGCAAGGAGCGGGCGGTGTGTCAGGCGGGGCGGAGCTGCTCCTTCCTTCGGTCTTGTTCTTATCCGCCTTTGCGCTCACGGCGGGGAACTTATGGATCAGCCTCTATGCGCTCGCCGTCGGCTTATACGATTTTGCGCTCCTTTTTTCCGGGAAACCGCGAGATAGCAAACCTCTCTCCGCCGCGCTCCTCGGTGCTTATTCGGAACAGGCAAAGAAGATCTACGCCTATTTTACTTTGCTGACCGACGACGGACTTCCGACCGACAATCTGCAGTTTTTCCCCTACGAAATGCGTTCCGAAATGACGTCACCGACCAACCTCGGGTTCGCGCTTCTTGCCGAGATCTCGGCGTCGATCCTCGGCTTGTCGACGGAAGAGGGGGCACGCGAGCGTTTCCTTTTGCTTTTCGATAAGATCGCGAAACTTCCGCGATGGAAAGGGCACCTTTACAACTGGTATAACGTGCGCTCTTTTGCCGTGATGTCGCCTCGCGTGATCTCGACGGTGGACAGCGCAAACTTCGTCGCGTGTCTTTTGGTCGCTGCGGAGTACTTTCGGGGAAAAGGTGATCTCGTCCTCTCCGATCGCATTGCCGCCTATGCCGCCGAGGCGGACTTTACGGCGCTCTACCGTAAGGAAGATCGGGCGCTCGCCATCGTGCTTTTCCACGACCAAAACCGCATGGAAGGCAGATACGATCTCCTTGCTTCCGAGTCCCGTCTCGCCTATTATTTCGCGATCGGGCAAGGCGTCGATCCCGAATGCTATTTTTCTCTCGGCAGAGAGTGCGACAAGATGCTCGGTAATACTCTCTTGTCTTGGAGCGGTACGGCGTTCGAGTATATGCTCCCGCGCCTCTTTCTCCGCGCGCCGAACGGCAGTTTGATCGCCGAGCAGGAGTATCGGTCGGGAGTTATGCAGATGCGCGACAAAACCGAAGGCGTCTTCGGCAGATCGGAGTGCGGCTATGCCGACTACGACGATTCCAACGCCTATCGCTACAAAGCGGTGGGTTGCTGTCGTTTGGCGCTCTCCGAAGAGAGGACGGACGCGGTCGCTCCCTACGCTTCCTTTCTCTACGCGCCCCTCTTTCCCTTTCGCATGATGAAGAACCTTAACGGAATGCGCGAGATGGGGCTGGAAGGGGAGTTCGGCTTTTACGAGGCGATGGATTTCGAACGGAAGGAGATCGTCAGGAGTTATATGACCCACCACCAAGGGATGTCTCTTGCGGCGCTTACGAACCTGATTGCCGACGACGCGCTCGTCCGTCTCTTTTCCTCGTCTCCGCGCGTCCGTTCGATCCGATTGCTCCTTGCGGAAGAGAATATCTATACTCGTCAGTTACGCAAAAGGTCTTGCTGTGTGGGCAAGGAGAAAATTAGGAGAAGCGAGGTTCTTTCTTTCCCCGCGTCCTCGCCGATGGCGCTTGCGGTCGGGAGCGGCTCATTTTCAGCTGTCTACGACTCTCTCGGCAGAAGCCGAACCTCGTATAAGGATCTGCTCATTGGGAAATACCGATCCTACCTTTTTGAACAAGGCGGTTTGTTTTTTGAGATCAAAGAAGGTGACGAGATCTTTTCTCCGACGCGTTTTCCCTATGGCGAACAAGATTGCGTAGCCGTCTTTACGGATCGATCCGTCCGTTACGAGTCGCCTGAAAAGGGGGTGACGATGACGGTCGCACCGCTCGAGGGATACGACGGAGAGATCCGCAAGGTCACCATTCGGAATACGGGGGATGCGCCGCGAGAGGTGACCCTATCCGTCTTTTCGGACGTAGCGCTCGCAGCAGCAGAAGCCTACGACTCACACCCCGCCTATTCCGATATGTTTCTTTCCGCTCGTTACGACGAGGAGACTCAAACGGAATATCTTTGGCGTAAGACCTCGGATTGCGTTGTCTCGGTCGCGGCGTCTCTCTCCGTCAAAGGTCTCAAAGAGCTCCGCGCGAATTGTAACGCCTATAATGCGATCGGGCGAGGGGGCGACGCACGTTCGGACTATGCGGCGCTGATCGCGGCGGGCGTACAGCCGCCTTTCGGGGACGTCTTATATCCCTGTTTTTCTTTTAGCGGAAAAGTCACGGTAGAGCCGCACAGCGAAGCGTCGATCTATACCGTTCTGCTTGCGGCGGATTCGTCGGAGACCCTCGCGGAACGTAACCGCAAGATCGACCTTGCATATCGTTCGGGTGCGATCGAACTGATCGGGCGCGGAGAGAGCGAGGAGCAGGGGGATCTGTCTCTCTGTTTGAGGGTCGCTTGGCGCCTTGTGTCTCTCCGTTCGTCCCCATTCGCTCTCGCCGCTCGCTATGCCCACCGAGAGGAGTTTGCGGCAAAAGGCATCTCTCCCGAGCGGGATATTCTCTATCTCGATCTCACCGAGACCTTCGGCTCCTCGCTCCTACTTGCCGTCGCAGGTCTGTCGGAACGCTTGACGAGGAACGGACTGCCGCACACGCTCGTATTGGTCTATGACGACATCGAGGGCGCAGGGGCGAAAGGCAGGGATCGCACGATGAAAAAGCTATCCGACCTCGGCATAGCG
>JAFZZX010000167.1 GCA_017615515.1 Clostridia bacterium | reverse complement strand
GTCGCAATACTCGTCGTTGAGCGCGTCATAACCGTAATTACGGTTATTCTTGACGCCTTCGAGCACCGCGTTCGCAACGACGGAGCCTTCTTTGCCCGCATTCACGGCGATCTGACGGACGGGTTCCTCGAGAGCGCGAAGCACGATCGCCGCACCGGTCTTCTCGTCGCCTTTCAGCGTGTCGAGCATACCTTTGAGAGCGGGGATCACGTTGAGGAGAGCGGTACCGCCGCCGGGAACGATGCCCTCTTCGACAGCCGCCTTGGTCGCCGCAAGAGCGTCCTCGATGCGGAGTTTCTTTTCTTTCATTTCCACTTCGGTCGCCGCGCCGACGCCGATGACGCCCACGCCGCCCGAGAGCTTCGCGACGCGCTCTTGGAGTTTCTCGCGATCGTAGTCGCTCGTGGTCTCGGCGATCTGCGCCTTGATGGACTGCACGCGCGCCTTGATCTGCTCTTTGTCGCCCGCGCCGCCGACGATCGTGGTGTTGTCCTTATCCACCTTGACCTGACGCGCCTTGCCGAGCATCGTGATGTCCGCGGTCTTGAGATCCAAGCCGAGATCGTCCGTGATGACCTGACCGCCGGTCAGGAGAGCGATGTCTTGTAAGATCGCCTTCCTTCTGTCGCCAAAGGCGGGAGCCTTGACCGCGACGCAGTTGAAGATGCCCTTGAGCTTATTCAGAATGATCGTGCTGAGCGCCTCGCCCTCGATGTCCTCGGCGATGATCAGGAGCTTTGCTCCTGCCTTATACACGAGCTCGATGATGGGCAGGATCTCCTGCACGTTCGAGATCTTCTTGTCCGTGATGAGGACGTAGGGATCGTCGAGGATCGCCTGCATCTTGTCGGGGTCGGTCACGAGGTAGGGAGAGGCATAGCCGCGATCGAACTGCATACCTTCGACGACGTTCAGCTCGGTCTTCATCGTCTTGCCTTCGTCGATCGTGATGACGCCGTCGGTGCCGACCTTCTCCATCGCGTCGCTGATCAGCTCGCCGATCGCTTCGTCGCCCGCCGAAATGCTCGCGACTTGCGCGATGTTCTTTTTGCCCGAGATCGGGACGGAGAGTTTCTTCAGCTCTTCGACCGCCGCTTCGGTCATTTTCATGATCCCCTTCTTGAGGATAATGGGGTTCGCACCCGCCGCGACGTTCTTGACGCCTTCGCGAACGATCGCCTGAGCAAGCACCGCCGCCGTGGTGGTGCCGTCGCCCGCGATGTCGTTGGTCTTCACCGAGACTTCGCGGATCAGGGAAGCACCCATATTCTCAAAAGGATCTTTAAGTTCGATCTCCTTCGCGATCGTGACGCCGTCGTTCGTGATGAGCGGCGCGCCGTACTTCTTGCCGAGAACGACGTTCCTGCCCTTGGGTCCGAGGGTGATCTTCACCGTATCGGCAAGGACGTTCACACCGGTCTCAAGCGCCTTTCTTGCCTCTTGTCCGTACAAAAATTGCTTAGCCATACTTTGCCTCCTTATCAGTCTTCCACGACGGCGAGGACGTCGCTCTGGCGAAGCACCGTGAGCTCCTTACCGTCGATTTTGAAATCGCTACCGGCATATTTGCTGTAAAGGATCTTGTCGCCGACCTTGACCTGCATCACGACTTCCTTGCCGTCGATCACGCCACCGGGGCCGACCGCAATGACCTGAGCCATCTGCGGCTTCTCTTTCGCCGAATCGGGGAGAACCAGTCCGCCGAACGCCGAGGTCTTCTCCTCGACCTTCTCGATCACGATCCTATCAAATAAAGGTTTAATAGTCATATTGAAAACACCTCCGAAGTATTTTTCACACAAAATTATATCACGCACCGCTATGCGGGGCAAGCGACGGAATACACTTTTTCCCTTCTATTTCCATTTTAGCACGAAAGAAATGTCGAAATGCAACTTCCGTGACAGCAGATCGGTTTTTTTCACCAACGCGCGCGGGCGCAACAATTAAGGAAAAAAAAGAGGTTTGAGAGCGCATCGCACGTTCTCGCCAAACCTCTTTCGATCGTTTCGAAAATGGTAACTTGTGGAATATTACACTTATTCGTTAGGAATCTCCGCCTTGGAGGCAGCATCCTTGGTCACACGCGTGATAAATGCGAGAAAATCCGCATAAACCTCGTCTTTATTGATCTCATTCAAGATCTCGTGACGCGCGTCGGGATACAGCTTGATGTCCAAATCGGTCAGCCCGAGAGCCTTGTACTCCTCGTACAGGCGCGTGACGAGCGCGCCGTTGCCGCCCACGGGATCCTTGTCGCCGCTCGCGACGAGAACGGGGAGCGACTTCGGGATGCGGGCGAGAGAAGCGGGCTGATAGACCGTCTTCATTCCGTAGAAAAAGCTCTTTTGGAAAGCAATGGACATATCGAACGCCGCACCGCAGAACTCGTCGGCGATATAGGCCTTCACGACCTCTTTATCGCGCGTGAGCCAGGCGAAAGGCTGCTTCTCTTCCTTGAACTGCTTGTCGTAAGCGCCGAAGGACAACTTGGCGATAAGCTTGGCGGGCTTTTTGCCGCCGAAGATCGCATTCTGGAGCTTCGCCACCACCCTGCCAAAGGCAACCTGCGCCGTATTCATATACGCCGAACCGGACAGCACCACGCCCGCGAGCGCGTCGCCGTTTCTCTCGATGTAGCCCTGCGACAGGAAACTGCCGTAGC
>JAFZZX010000166.1 GCA_017615515.1 Clostridia bacterium | reverse complement strand
CGAAATAGTGGTCGTGGAGCTCCTGCCCCTTCGTGGGCGGAGCGCCGAACAGCGTCCTGCCGCAAATCACGAGATCGGGACGCTTCAGATACGCTTTCTTGTCGATCAGGAAATACTCTTGCTCCGCGCCGACGGTCGGGATCGCGGTCGTGCCGCTCGCCCCGCCGAAAAGTGCGAGGATCCTCGAGACCTGCTTGCCGAGGGCTTGGATCGAGCGCAGGAGCGGCGTCTTCTTGTCGAGAGCCTCTCCCGAATAGGAAATGAATACCGACGGGATAAAGAGGGTGCCGTCCTTGACGAAGGCATAGGAACTGGGATCCCACGCGGTGTAGCCGCGCGCCTCAAAGGTGTTCCTAAGTCCGCCGTTGGGCAGACTGGACGCATCGGGTTCACCGTATGAGAGCTCCTTGCCGCGGAACTCCATAATGACCCCTTCGCCTCCCTTGTCGGGCGTGATGAAACTGTCGTGTTTCTCGGCGGTGATCCCCGTCATCGGTTGGAACCAATGGGTGAAGTGGGTCGCTCCCATTTCGCACGCCCATTCCTTCATCTTCTCCGCCACGACGTTCGCGATGGACGGCTCGAGCCTCGCGCCGCTCTTCGCGGTCTTTTTCAAGGATTCGTAAACGTCCTTCGGCAGACGCTTACGCATCTGTTCGTCGTTAAATACAGCATTGCCGAAACATTCGGGCACATTTTCCACCTTCATTTCTCTTGTCCCTCTTACAATATAACTATGCCGCTTTTTTTCGCTTGGGTTACCGTATCTTCGTCCCACAAAGAGACCTGCACTTCGCCGATATGCGCCTTTTCGAGAAGGAGCATCGACAGACGGGACTGTCCGATGCCGCCGCCCATCGTCAAGGGCAGTTCGTCCGAAAGCACCGCTTGATGGAAGGGGAGAGAGCGCCTTTCGTCCGCGCCCGCCTTGGTGAGTTGCTCGTCCATACTCTTCGCGTCCACGCGAATGCCCATCGAGGAAACCTCGAAAGCGGAGCCGAGCACTTCGTTATAAAAGAGGATATCGCCGTTCAGCGCCCAATCGTCGTAGTCGGGCGCCCTACCGTCGTGCTTTTCGCCGCTCTTGAGTTTGTCGCCGATCTGCATGACGAAGGCGGTCTTGTACTCCGCAAGGAAGGCGTTTTCGCGCTCCTTCGGCGTCAAGTCGGGATAGAGATCCTCGAGTTGCTGCGTGGTCACGAAGGCGACCTCGCGGCACAGGGTGGTCTTCAAGGCGGGATAGCGACGGTTGAGCTCGTCCTTGACGTCCGCGATCGCGGCGACGATCTTCTTGACCTCGCTTTTGAGATACTCCACCGTGCGGGTCGAGCGGTCGATGACCTTCTCCCAATCCCATTGATCGACGTAGATCGAGTGCAGGTTATCCATCTCCTCGTCGCGACGGATCGCGTTCATATCGGTATAAAGTCCCTGCCCGACGGGGAAACCGTAGGTCTTGAGCGCCTGGCGCTTCCACTTCGCGAGGGAGTGGACGATCTGCGCTTCGGAGCCGTTCTCCTTGATGTCGAACTGGACGGCACGCTCCACGCCGTTCAAGTCGTCGTTCAGTCCCGTCTTCGGGTCGACGAACAAGGGGGCGGAAACGCGGATCAGATTGAGCGCTGCGGCGAGTTTGTCCTCAAACGCGCGCTTCAAGACGCCGATCGCGACCTGCGTGTCGTAGATGCCGAGAATGCTCTTGTATCCTTCCGGTAAGTAAAACTTGCTCATATAAAGTACCTCACGAATACTATTATAATAAACTTTCGCGCGGAATGACAACAAAAACAATCTCCTTTACCATTTATTCGTGTTATAATAAGTACAAATCCGTTTTATCGCGAGGTTCTGTATGAGAAATTGGGAAAAAGAAAAAGAAAAACGCGTCGCATTTATCCGCGATTTGCTCGCAACTTCGGGCGCAAAAGGCGTCGTGTTCGGCAACAGCGGCGGCAAAGACAGCGCCCTGGTCGCCGCACTCTGCTCCTTCGCCACCGACAACGTCCTCGGCGTCATCATGCCTTGCCACTCCAAACGCAATTACGGAGAGGACAGAGAGGACGGGCTCGCCGTCGCCGAAAAATACGGTATCGAAACAATGATCGTCGACCTGACGAAAGTGCGCTCCGATCTCTTGGAAGCGATCCAAACGCCGCTCCAAAGCAAGGGCGCGCTGTCAAACATCGCACCCCGCCTCAGAATGACCACCCTTTACGCGATCGGCGCGGAACGCGGCTACCTCGTCGCCGGCACGGGAAACAGAAGCGAACGCTATATGGGATACTTTACGAAATGGGGCGACGGCGCCTGCGACTTCAACCCGATCGCAGACCTCGGCGCGACCGAGGTATTCGACTTCCTGCGCTATCTCGGTGCTCCCGACCACGTCGTGAACAAGGCGCCCTCTGCGGGGCTCTTCGAGGGACAGACCGACGAAAGCGAAATGGGCGTGACCTACGCCGAGATCGACGCCTTCCTCAACGGTGAACCCGTCTCGGACGAGGCGAAAGCGATCATCGAGAGATATCATAAATCCAGTCTGCACAAGATGGTAATGCCAACCGTGTACGAAGAAAAATAATCGCTTCGTTCCGTTCAATTAGGAATTAGGAATGAGGAATGAGGAATTAGGAATTGCGGTGTCCCTACGGCTCCGATAATAAAAGAGAACGTAATCTCTCATACCGACAAAAACCAAAACCTCTCCCCTTTCAATTAGGAATTAGGAATGAGGAATTAGGAATTGCGGTGTCCCTACGGCTCCGAAAACAAACCGCAAGCGTGCACTTTTTTCTCAATCACCTTCACGACAGAGCGCGAAGAAGAGGGATTGTAAAAACAAAACGATTTCCACAACCAAGAGAGCGCGCAGAAGGGTTACAGATGCGTCTCTAAACTCTCTAATCAAACAAGCCTTACCCCCTGCCCGTTAGAGCACGGAGAAGGGGGTAGAGACAAGCGCTCCGCGAGCGAGTGAACGTAGAAGAATAAAACCTTTTTTAACAACCAAAAGAGCGCGCAGAACGGTTGCAGATGCGCGGCTCGTTACTTTAAAAAACAAATAGCTTCTCCCCCCCCCATTCCTCGAGCGTGGAGAAGGGGGGAGAGGCGAGTGCTCCGCAAGCGAGCGTGGCAGGCGCGTACTACGCGTACGTAACTGCCTCCGAGCGACGCGGTAGCGAAGCATATGCCCCCTTATCCGCGCTCGATAAAAAAATGTTGAATGTAGTACTGATAAACCCCGAAATCCCCCAAAACACCGGCAACATCGCCCGCACCTGCGCCGCGACGAATACCGTCCTGCACCTCGTGCGCCCTCTCGGCTTCGACATAGACGAAAAGTCGGTCAAGCGCGCAGGGCTGGACTACTGGGACAAACTGACGATCAAAGTTTATGACGATTTGGCGGATTTTTACGCGCAAAACGAAGAAAATGTAAAGAACGGCGCGACGATGTGGTACGCCTCGACCAAGGCGAAAAAAGTCTATACCGACGCGGCCTATAAAGACGGCGACTATCTCCTCTTCGGCAGAGAGACCAAGGGGATCGACGAAGAGATCCTCGCCGCAAATTACGACACGACCGTCCGCATCCCGATGTGGGGCGAGATCCGCTCGCTGAACCTCTCGAACAGCGTCGCGATCGTCCTATACGAAGCCTTGCGGCAAAACGGGTTCGAGCGCTTTACGCTGACCGGACACCTCAGAGGAGATCGAAGATGATCCACGCAACACTCTCGGCACAATTACCCATCGCCATGATCGTGATCGGAGCGGCGATCCTCGCCTTGATCTTCGTGCACCTCTTTCTGCACAAGACCACGCAAGGGCTCGGCGTCTACGGCGAATGGAAGGTCGCCAAAACGCTCAAACGGTTCTTCGCACGAAAGACGCCCATCATCAATAACTATATCTGCTTCGATCCCAATTACAACAACGTGCTCTCGAAACGGGAAAAGAAAACCGTCCAGATCGACCACGACGTCGTCTGCGAGAAGGGCGTCCTCGTGATCGAGACCAAAAACTGCGCGGGGACGCTGT
>JAFZZX010000165.1 GCA_017615515.1 Clostridia bacterium | reverse complement strand
GTGTGGATAATGCGACGATCTCCTTTAAGCATTTTCGAGAGATCCCCGTCGACACTTTCCGCTTGAAAGCGCGCGTTCTTGCCAAGGCTCAGTTTTTCGAGGAAGGGAAGATCGGCGTACTCTTTTTCACTCTGGACGATATGAAGGCTACGGGCACGACCCCTGCCAATACTTCGAACCTCGTCAACGAAGTCGTGAACGTTGCGGGAGTAATGATCGGTGTCTCCATTACGGAAGTTCGCCCATATTCCTACAAGGTCAGCATTCGCACGCACGGTGAGGTCAATGCCAACGGAATCGCAGAGACCTTCGGCGGTGGCGGACATAAAAACGCCGCCGGATTCACGCTAAACGGCTTTTCCGGGAACGTCCTCGACGACATTTTGAAGGCTTGCAGAGATCACCTATGAACGGCTTTTACAACGTGATCAAGCCGATCGGGTGGACTTCGAGCGATCTCGTCGTCAAGATACGCGGCATACTTCGCAAACGCACGGGGAATAAGGTCAAGATCGGTCACCTCGGCACGCTCGATCCCCTGGCAACGGGTGTTCTCGGCGTTGCTGTCGGCTCTGCGACCAAGCTTTTCGATCATTTCCTGACCAAGAGGAAGACTTATATAGCGACCTGCGTTCTCGGCAAGAGCACCGATACTCTCGATTCCGCAGGGCAGGTCACGGAAGTAGCCCCCGTCCCCATCTTGTCCGACGATGATCTTCGCGAAGCCTTGTCTCGATTCCGCGGTGAGATCAGTCAGATCCCGCCCCTATATAGCGCGAAGAGCGTCGACGGCACGCGTGCCTATCGTCTTGCGTCTAAAGGCGTGGAGATCGTTCTCAAACCTTGCACGGTCACGATCTATTCCATCGAGCTTTTGAGCAGGGAATCGAATGACGCCTTCCGATTTCTCGTAGAATGTTCGGGCGGCACCTATATTCGTTCGCTCTGTCGCGACCTCGGCATGGCGCTGGGGCTTCCCGCATATATGTCCGCTTTGGAGCGCACGAGGAACGGTATGATGCGAGTTGAAGACGCAGTTACGTTGGAGAGGATCGAGGCGGATATTTCGGACGGTTTCGTCACGCTCGAGACGTTCGGCAAAACTTTGGAAACAGCGGATTTTTCCGAAGAATATCGGTTCAAGTTCGACAACGGTGTTAAGCAGCCGAGCTCCTTGCCGAACGGGCTTGTCAGAGTCATTGTCGGCGGGGGATTCTACGGGATCGGGCAGGTTGCCGACGGCGAAATACGAATGATAGCGAGAGATTTATGAAAGTATTTGATTTGAGTGAACAAAAGAACACTTTTGCAGGCATTGTTGCATTCGGCTTTTTCGATTCGATCCACATCGGGCATCGCGGCGTCATTGAAGATGCGATCCACCTTGCCGAGAACTTCGGCGTGCCGTCCTCCGTGTTTCTTTTTGAAAACAATATTTATCCCTTGATCGGCATCGACAAGTATCCGATCTATTCCTTTTCCGAGCGGCTGCACTTTATCGAGCAAACCGACGTGCAAAACGTCTTTTATTTACGAGCAGACGAGGAGATCCTCTCGATGTCGCCGACGTCGTTCCTCGATTATCTTTCGGAGCGCATAAACGTCGTGGGGTTCACCTGCGGCGAAGACTTTACCTTTGGTAAGGACGGCGTCGGGACTCCGATAGACCTTATCGAGCGTTTCGGAGACATTTATTCCGTTTCCAAGAAGTGGGCGCTCGAGTTGCCCCCCGATTATCTTTCCGAGATCGTCAGCACGGAAGGGGTGAAACGCCTCCTTGCAATGGGCGATCTTCGGACTGTCGAGCAGTATCTCGGTAGGCGCTTCTCGATCATGAGACCCGTCCTCGAAGGTCGTAAAGACGGCTCAAGAATCGGCTTCCCGACCATCAATCAGCCGCTTGATACCTTGCCTCTCAAGCGGGGTGTCTATTTCTCGAACGTGGTTTTGAAAGGCACGCGCTATCCGTCCATTACGAGCGTCGGCGCACATCCCACCTTTGGTGATCCGGGCGAAAACGTCGAAACGTATATCATCGACTTTTACAGAGACCTTTACGATCTGGACGTCGAAATCGAGTTTTTAGAGTATCGTCGTGAGATAGAGTCCTTTGCGAGCGAGGAGGAACTTGCTCGCACGATCGAAGCGGACGTCGAGGCGAGAGAGAAGTACGAGGAGGTTGACCTGTTTTGATCAAATTCGGACCATCGGGCACAGACGTCGCATTTGCCGCGGCGGGACTGTCACATACCGTCGAAGTACCCGCATTCGTCAAGGCGAACGGGCTTGACATATTCGAATATTCCTTCAGCAGAGGGGTTCGTCTCTCGCGGGAAACCGCAGAGAAGATCGGTGACGCTTTCCGCTCGGAAGGGGTCGGGATCTCGGTTCACGCGCCGTATTTCATCAATTTCGCGGGAGAAGACCCCGTGAAACTCCGCGCTACCTTCGGCTATCTCTTTTCTTCGCTCGACGCTTTGACTTATCTCGGCGGCGATCGTGCCGTATTTCATCCGGGTTCTCCGCTCGGTGCGCCGCGCAGAGAAGCGATGACGCGTTTGATCGCGTCGATGAACGACTTTATGGACGAGTTCTATGCCGCCGGCTATGATGACAGATACGTATGCGCCGAGACGATGGGAAAGATCAATCAACTCGGAGACTTGGATGAAGTCATCGAGATCGTGAATATCGCGGATAATATCCTGCCTTGTATCGACTTCGGACACCTCAATGCGCGCACCTACGGCAGTTTGAAGGGGAAGGACGACTACCGTGCCGTTCTCGACAAGTTGATCGACGGCGTCGGCGAAGAAAAGGTCAGGAAGATGCACGTTCATTTCTCCAAGATCGAGTACGGGAAGGGGGGCGAGATCCGCCATTTGACCTTTGAAGACGAGGTCTACGGTCCCGATTTCGAGCCTCTCGCAGAGCTCCTCGTCGAGTACCGCTTAGAGCCGTGGATCCTTTCGGAATCGGCGGGAACGCAATCAGCCGACGCAAAAACGATGAAAAATCTCTATTTCAAGCACGCGAATAACAAATAAGTGTTTACACCATAGGGATTTTTCGTTTATAATAACTATATGAATGTCGAAGGATTGCTCGCCAATTGTGATCTCGCGATCGTGACGTCGCCCGCTGCGCTCATGCGTTTGACCGGGCTGGATCAATCTGATGCGATCATTCTTGTGACGAAGAGCGAATGCACTTATCTGACCAATCCCCTCTACGAAGTCGCCGTCAAGGGCGCACTTCCCGCAGAGTGGACGGTTCGGATCCTTTCGAGAAGGGAGCAGAGTGCGTTCTTGCTGAGCGCCATACGTTCGGCATCTAAGGTCGGTATCGAATACGGGCATATGACCGTTGACCTATACCGCGCGCTCTTCGGTTCGCTCCCGATAGACCGTACGGTCGATCTCACTCCCGCTCTTTCGCGGATGCGTCTTGTGAAGACCGGCGCCGAGCTTGCGATCATCAAGCAGGCGGAGCATATCGTGGACGAAGTCTATTCGGAGATCCTTCCGCTCCTTGTGGTAGGTGTGACCGAACGGGAGATCGCGACCGAGATCATGGTTCGTATGCAGGCGCACGGCGCGGACGGCACCGCGTTCGACACGATCGTTGCATTCGGCGAAAGAGCCGCTATGCCGCACGCCGTTCCCTCGGATCGCAGGTTGAAGAGCGGCGACTGCGTACTGATGGACTTCGGCGCGAAGTACAGAGGATATTGCTCCGACTTCACGCGTACGGTTTTCTTAGGAGAGCCTACGGCGGCGTTTCGAGAGGCATACGCCTTGGTATTAAGCGCACAACGT
>JAFZZX010000164.1 GCA_017615515.1 Clostridia bacterium | reverse complement strand
GCCTTTTCGATCAGGGTCAAAACGTCGCCCATGCCAAGGATCCTGGACGCCATGCGCTCGGGATGGAAGGGCTCGATGTCGCCCATCTTCTCGCCCGTGCCGCAATAGCGCACGCTCTTACCCGTAACTGACTTGATGGACAGCGCCGCGCCGCCGCGGGTATCGCCGTCGAGCTTGGTCAAGATCACGCCCGTGATGTCCAAAAGTTCGTTAAACTTCTCCGCGACGTTCACCGCGTCCTGACCGGTCATCGAATCCACCACGAGAAGGATCTCTGTGGGATTCAAATACGCCTTGAGCTCTTTGAGCTCATCCATCAGCGCTTCGTCGATGTGGAGTCTGCCGGCGGTATCCACGATCAAGGTGTCGTAGCCGGACTTCCCGGCGACCTCGAGCGCGTGTTTCACGATCTTCAAGGGAGCGATCTGTCCCTGCTCGATCACGGGAACGCCCGCCTTTTCGCCGACCTTTTGGAGCTGGAGAATCGCCGCCGGACGATACACGTCGCAAGCGACGAGCGCGGGGCGTTTGCCGCCCTTTTTCAGCATCATACCGAGCTTGCCGCACATCGTGGTCTTACCGCTGCCCTGCAAGCCGCACATCAAGATAATGGTCGGGGGACGATCCGCAACGGCGAGTTTGGTATGCGAGCCGCCGAGAAGCGCCGTCAGTTCCTCGTTGACGATCTTGATGACCTGTTGGGTCGGCGTCAGGCTCTTCAAGACCTCTTCGCCGATCGCCTTCTCGGTGACCGAGGCGATAAAGTTCTTCACCACGGTAAAGTTGACGTCCGCTTCGAGGAGAGCGATACGCACCTCGCGCATAGCCTGCTTGATCTCGAGCTCGGTCAGAGCGCCCTTATTCTTGAGTTTGCTGAAAATGTGATTGAGTCTCATTCCGAGACCTTCGAATGCACCCATTTAACCCTCCAATAATGCGTAGATCGCGCCAAGTCTCGCGCGGAGACCCTCGTCCGACGCGGTAAGTTTGTCCAGTTCCGAGAGGATAGAATCCTTCAATGCGACTTTGCCGACCGCGTCTTCATATTTCTGCAATGCGTCCGCACCGTGCTTGACCGCGTCCAAAACAGCCTGTCGCGTCACGCCGGTTTCCTCCGCCACTTCGAAGAGGGACATATCCATCTCAACGTACATATTCAGCATATCGCGTTGTCTGTCCGTCAACAGCGCACCGTACTCCGTAAGGAGCGACGAGAGCCTGACGCGATCACGAATATCCATACCCTCTCCCCTGTAAAGCAAGATTACTTTACATATTATAGGCAAGAAAAAAGCCTCTGTCAAGCGTTTTTACTTGATAGAGGCTCTCGTTTTATAGGGATTTGATGCGGATCGCGGGAAGAACGCCACTGTCGAAGTCGTGATAGGAAGAAGAGTACGAGCCTCGATAATCGACGCACGGAACGCTCGTCTTTCCGGCAGTCGACTCGCAAGTCCAATATTGCGCCGCGCCGAATACCGGCCAAGCGCCCTGTGCGTTCGCATAGTCGGTGGACGTGCGCGCGGTCCAGTTGAGGAGTTTCTCTTTACCGACATACTTTTCCGCGTATGCCCACACTTCGTCGAAGGTCAGCAAAAAGACTTGGTTTTGCTCTTCCTGCGGCGTGACGACCAACGTCTCGTCCTTCCTCGGGACGAACGCGCAGATCGTGGAAACCAAGCACGCACGCTCCGACTCATCGAACGCCGTACGGTAAAAGTCGTCGTTCAGCCATAGGCGCAAAAGGCTCTTTTGAAAAGGCAAACGCGGGACCTCCGCGTCCTTCGCGGTCGGATCCTCGAGGCAGCTGCGATCGTTGTACTCCATATCGTCCAAAACTTTTTCGGAAAGGAGAGTCAAAACGCCGTCCTTATCACTGAGTACTTGCCAGACGATCGGCTCGTAACGAAACCAATAGACGTTGTCCGCCAGGTATCCGTTGACCTTTTGGATATAGTTCTTGCCGTAGTCGTGGAAGTGCGACCTATAATACTCGAAAGAGACACCGCGGTAGCGCTCGCCGTCCAAGGTGGCGTCGACGAGCCAAATGCGACTCGGCTCCTTCCTGTGCCCTTTCCAATAAAAAGTCTTGCGCCACAGACCGCCCTCCGCGGGCTTGCCTCCCGCCTGCTCCGTCAAGGCGGCGACCAACTCCTCATCATTGACTCTGCTTTGCGGATAACTACCGAACGTTATCGTCTGCATCTCATCCATATACTCCTCCGTAGACTGCGAAAGCAATCTCTCATTTGCAACGAGTGCCATAAACGCACACGAGTAAAAAAATGCCGCCGAGCGCTTATACGCGAAACGGCGGCAATTTCTCAAATGGGATCAGTTGTCTTTCTTTGCTTTGATTTCCACGACCTTCTCTTTGTCATAGTAACCGCATTTCGGGCAAACCCTATGACTACGGATCAGTTCATGGCAATTGGGGCACTCGACGAGACCGACCTTATCGATCTTCCAATTCGCCGCGCGGGAATCTCTCCTCGACTTGGACACTTTACACTTCGGTACTGCCATATCATACACCTCCTATTTCCGTGCTGCCAAAACATTCACAGTTATTTATTATATGGGAAAGAGAAATTACTGTCAACGATTTTGACAAATAATTTCTATTTTCGCAAGGAAACCCTTTCCGCTCCGCGCCTTATTTGGCAGAGGGGAAAGCGAGCGCCTTGGTATCGCGCGCGATCACGAGCTCCTCATTGGTGGGGATCACGAGCACCTTGACCTTGCCGCCCTCCGCCGTGATGTCGGCAAACTTGCCGCGAACGTTGTTCTTCGCGGGATCGAAGGTGATGCCGAGGTACTCCATGCCGCTGAGGATCATCGCGCGGACGTCGACGCTGTTCTCGCCGATGCCGCCCGTCATCACGACCGCGTCCACACCGTTCATCGCCGCAGCGTAAGCGCCGATAAACTTCTTGACGCCGTAAGCGAACATATTGAGTGCAAGCTTCGCGTTCTCGTCGCCCGCTTTCGCCATATCGGCGAGGTCTCTGAAGTCGCTCTTGCCCGCGATGCCCTGCATACCGCTGAGCTTATTGAGTCCGAGGTTGATCGCGTCGGAGATGTTCATACCCGTCTTGTTGCAGATCGCCTCGAGGAGCGCGGGGTCGATGTCGCCCGAACGGGTGCCCATCGGCACGCCCGCAAGGGGGGTATAGCCCATCGACGTATCGACGCACTTGCCGTTCAAGACGGCGGCGAGAGAGGAGCCGTTGCCGAGGTGGCAGGTGATGATCTTGGACTCCTTCTTGCCGAGATACTTGATCGCCTCGCCCGAAACGAACTTGTGGCTCGTGCCGTGGAAGCCGAAACGGCGCATACGCCATTCGGTGTAATAGTTCTCGGGGAGAGCGTAACGATAGGCGTAATCGGGCATCGTCTGGTGGAAGGACGTGTCGAACGCCGCGACCTGCGGAACGGGCAGGAGCTTGCGGCAGGCGCAGATACAGGCAATGTTCGCCGGCATATGCAGGGGGCCGAGTTCCTTATTCTTCTCACAGATGCGGACGACTTCGTCGTCGATCAGGACGGACTCTTTGAAGTCCTCCGCGCCGTGCAGGACGCGATGTCCGACGGCGGCGATCTCGTCAAGGCTCTTGATGACGCCCATCTGGGGATCGGTCAAGGTGGAAAGCACGAGGGAGAGCGCCTCGGTATGGGTGGGCATCGGATGCTCAACCTTATACTCGGCGTCGCCTACTTTATGCACGAGACGGGACTTATCCTGCGTGACGCGCTCGCACACGCCCTTCGCAATGACGGTCTCGGTCTCCATCTCGATCAGTTGATATTTGAGGGAAGAACTACCTGCGTTGATAACGAGAATCTTCATATCGTCTCCTTATTTATTGCCTGCCTGAACGGCGGTGACGGCGACCACGCCCACGACGTCCTCCGCGACGCATCCGCGAGAGAGATCGTTCACGGGAGCGGCGAGACCTTGGCAGATCGGGCCGATTGCTTCGGCGCCGCCGAGGCGCTGGGTGAGCTTGTAGCCGATATTGCCCGCTTCGAGGTCGGGGAAGATCAGGACGTTCGCCTTGCCTGCGACCGCGCTGCCGGGCGCCTTCAAGGAAGCGACGGCGGGAACGAGTGCGGCGTCGAGCTGAAGCTCGCCGTCGAGGTCGAGGTTGGGCGCCTTTTCGTGCGCGATACGGGTCGCATTCTGCACCTTGGTCACGGTGTCGTGCTTCGCGCTGCCCTTCGTGGAGAAGGAGAGCATCGCGACGCGCGGAGAAATGCCTGCGAGAGTCCTCGCGCTCTCGGCGGTCGAGATCGCGATGTCGGCGAGCTGATCCTCGTTCGGATCGATATTCACGGCGCAGTCGCCGTAGACCATAACGTCCTTTTCACCGTACTTGGAGCCTTCGGGAAGGCACATAATGAAGCAACTCGAGACCGTGCTGATGCCGGGTGCGGTCTTGATGATCTGGAGCGCGGGACGAAGGGTGTCGCCCGTGCTGTGCACCGCGCCGCTGACCATACCGTCCGCGTCGCCCGCTTTGATCATCAAAACGGAGTAGTAGGAGCAATCGAGCGTAAGCTTTTCCGCCTGCTCGAGGGTCATACCTTTCGCCTTGCGCAGTTCGTAGAGAAGCGCGGCGTATTCCTTGGTCTTCGGACTCGTGGCGGGATCCACGATTTGGACGCCGTCCAGCTTCGCGTCCGGGCACTTCGCCTTGATCACGTTCGGATTGCCGATCAGGGTCAGACGGGCGATCTTCTTCGCGGCGATCATCTCCGCGGCGCGAATGATACGCTCTTCTTCGCCTTCGGCGAGGACGATGTGCTTGTTCAAAAGCGCGGCTTTTTGCTTGATTTCATCCATCAATTTCGACATAATGCAATCTCCTTATAAAAAAGATTTCTTTTCCTAAGAAAAAAATGTATAATAATTATACCCCCCGCGCGCGGAAAATGCAAGGAGATGAAAGCAAGTTTTATGCCCGAAAAGAAAATCGTCGCGATCACGGCGGAATACAATCCGCTGCACAACGGACATCTCAAATTGATCGAG
>JAFZZX010000163.1 GCA_017615515.1 Clostridia bacterium | reverse complement strand
GTAAGAATGCGGCCGCGATCCGCGCTGCGCTCTCCTCTTCGGGTGCTCCCGAGGAGAGGGTGGACGCCGCGACCCGCGTCTTCTCGCTCGCGGACGGTCTGCCCGTCGCGATCCCCGTGCTCGAGGCGGCGAAACGCGCCTTTTGGGAGATCCCCGCGCTCGAAGAGTTCCTCGGCGTGCTCTCCGCCCTCGTTGGGACGGAAGGCGCTAACGCCGTGCGCGTGGACTTCTCCGTTACGGGCGATGCCAATTACTATAACGGCATCATCTTCAAGGGCTTCCTGCGCGGCGTACCCGCGCCCGTTCTTTCGGGCGGCAGGTACGACAGACTGATGAAGCGCTTGCGTAAGAATGCCGCGGCGATCGGATTCGCGGTCTACACCGACGGGATCGACGCGCCGCAGGCCGGCGTTTTGCCGCAAAAGGACGACTACCTAAACGTCGCGCTGCCGAAGGGCAGATTGGGCGAAAAGATCTACAAGATGTTCGCCGAGGCGGGTTATCCGTGCCCCTCGCTGCTTGAAGAGAGCCGCAAGCTGGTCTTTGAGAACGAGGATAGTCGCGTGCGCTATTTCTGGGTCAAGCCGTCCGACGTCACGATCTACGTGGAACGCGGCGTGGCGGACGTCGGCGTGGCGGGCAAGGACATTCTCGCCGAATACGCGCCCGACGTGTACGAACTCTTGGACCTCAAAAAGGGCGCTTGCCGCATGGCGGTGGCGGGCCCCAAGGGCTTTAAGGAGGACAAGGGCAGGGCGCTCCGCGTCGCGACCAAGTTCGGCGAAGTCGCGCGGGCGTATTACCAAGGAAAGGGCAGGGACATCGACATCATCCACCTGAACGGATCCATCGAGATCGCCCCGATCCTCGGGCTGTCCGACGTGATCCTCGACATCGTGGAAACGGGGACGACCCTCAAGGAAAACGACCTCGAGGTCATCGAGACCGTCTTCCCGATCAGCGCGCGTTTGATCGCGAATAAGAGCGCGGCGAAGTTCAAAAAAGCCGCGTTGGACCGCCTGACCCAAGGGCTTGCGGCGGTGGTGGAGAAACTGTCATGATCCGCATTCTGAACTATAACGACATCGAGAATAAAGAGATCGTCGCCTCTCCGCGCCCGACAGACGACGTATCGGGTGTGGTCGCCGAGATCATCGCGCGCGTCAAGAGCGAAGGAGACAAGGCGCTATACGAGTACGCGGAACGCTTCGACAAGGTCAAGCTCGCGTCCCTTCGTGTGAGCGAAGAGGAGATCGCCCAAGGCGTGGCGGCTGTCGAGCCGTCCTTTCTGGACGTCCTCGAGACTTCCGCGAAAAACATACAGGAATATCACGAGAAGCAGAGGCGCGAGGGTTTCGAGATACGCCGCGACAAAGGAGTGATCCTCGGACAAAAGGTCACGCCGATCGAGCGGGTCGGATTGTACGTGCCGGGCGGTACGGCGGCTTATCCGTCCACCGTGCTGATGGACGCGATCCCCGCCAAGATCGCGGGTTGCGAAAAGGTCGTGATGGTGACTCCGCCCGGAAAAGACGGCAAATTGCCCGCCGTAATCCTCGCGGCGGCGAAGGTCGCGGGGGTGGACGAGATCTATAAGGTCGGCGGCGCGCAGGCGATCGCCGCGCTTGCCTACGGCACCGAGAGCATCCCGCAAGTCTACAAGATCGTCGGACCCGGCAACGCTTTTGTCGCAGAGGCGAAGAAGCAGGTCTTCGGGCAGGTCTCGATCGATATGATCGCGGGTCCGAGCGAGATCCTCGTTCTTGCGGACGGGGAGAACGACCCCGAATGTATCGCGGCGGACCTTCTCTCGCAGGCGGAACACGACAGGAACGCAAGTGCGGTGTTGATCACCGACGACCCCGCCTTTGCCAAGGGAGTCCAAGGGGCGATCGAGGGACTTTTGGAGGGAATGGAACGCCGCGAGATCGCGCGCGCGTCCATTGAGAATAACGGCAAGATCATCGTCGTGGACAGCCTCGAGCAGGGCATCGACGTCGTGAACGACATCGCGCCCGAACACCTCGAGCTCGCGGTCGCGGATCCCTTCGCCTATCTCGGCAAGGTCAGACATGCGGGCAGCGTCTTTCTCGGCAGGAATTGCCCCGAACCGATCGGCGACTACTATGCGGGAATGAATCACACGTTGCCTACCTGCGGCACGGCTCGCTTCTCGAGCGCGCTGTCGGTGGACGACTTCGTGAAGAAGATACAATACGCCTACTATACCGAGGAAGCCCTCGCGGACGCGGCGCCGTCGGTAGCCGCTTTCGCGCGCAAAGAAGGTCTGACGGGACACGCGAAGAGCGCGACGATAAGGAGTGAGAAGAAATGAGCAAGTATTTGACGGAGCGGCTCGGCACCCTTGAAGCATACGTACCGGGAGAGCAGCCGCAGGATAAAAAATACGTGAAACTGAACACCAATGAATGCCCCTTTCCGCCATCGCCATTTGCTTCGCGCCTCGCGCGGCAAGCGGCGGCGGGTCTGAACCTTTACTGCGACCCCGAATGCCGCACCTTGACCGAAGTGGCGGCTGACGCCTTCGGCGTTCGAGCGGATCAAATGATCTTTACGAACGGATCGGACGAGGTCTTAGACTTCGCGTTCATCGCGTTCTGCGGCGAGGGCGCGCCCGCCGTGTTCCCCGATATTACTTACGGTTTCTATCCCGTTTTCGCGAAGAAGGACGGCGTTCCCTATCGCGAGATCCCGCTGACGGCGGATTACCGCGTGCGGGTATCGGATTACATCGGCGCGAAGGGCACGATCTTCCTTGCGAACCCCAACGCTCCGACGGGCGTCGCGCTGACGCGGACGGAAATCGAAGAGATCGTGAAAGGCAATCCCGACAACGTCGTGGTTGTGGACGAGGCGTACGTGGATTTCGGCGGCGAAAGCGCGTTGCCCTTGATCGACCGCTACGACAACTTGCTCGTCACCCGCACCTTCTCGAAGTCCTATTCTTTCGCAGGCGGCAGGCTCGGCATCGGATTCGCCTGTCCCGCGCTGATCTCAGACCTTAAAAAGGTCAAGTATTCCACCAACCCCTACAACGTGAACTCGATGACCGCCGCGGCGGGCGTCGGCGCGCTCCTAGACAAGGAATACTTCGAGAGCAATATCGCCGCGATCCGCGGTAATCGTGCGTCGCTTACGGCGTCCCTCGAGGCGCTCGGCTTCGACGTGTTGCCGTCTTCTGCGAACTTCGTTTTCGCGAAATGCTCGGATATTTCGGGAGAAATACTTTATAAAAAGCTGAAAGAAAAAGGCGTGCTCGTCCGCTATTTCGATAAGGAGCGCATTCGTGCGTTCGTGCGTATCACGGTCGGAACGGCTGAGGAGATCGAGGCGCTGATTTCTGCGATCAACGAGATCAAGGAGGGCAAATGATGAGAACTGCGGAGATCAAGAGGAAGACCGCCGAGACCGACGTCGCGCTTACCCTCGTCCTCGACGGCACGGGTAAGGCGAAGATCGACACGGGGTGCGGCTTTTTGGATCATATGTTGACCCTCTTTGCCGCGCACGGCAAGTTCGACCTCGCGGTCAAATGCGTCGGCGACGTCAACGTGGATTATCACCACACGACCGAGGACGTCGGCATCGCGCTCGGCGAGGCGTTTTCCGCCGCGCTCGGCGATAAGCGCGGCATTTTGCGCTACGGCGACTGCATCCTCGCGATGGACGAGGCGGTCGTCTTGACCTCGGTGGATTTCTCGGGCAGAGAGTATCTCGGCTATTTCCTGAATATCCCGACCGAAAAGGTCGGTGATTTCGATACCGAGCTCGTCGAAGAGTTCTGGTTCGGGTTCGTTAGGAAAGCCGCATGCGCGCTCCATATCCGACAGCTTTCGGGGCGCAATTCGCACCACATCATCGAGGGCGCGTTCAAATCCGCCGCGCGCAGTATGCGTGAGGCGGTGGCTGTGGACGCCCGCTTTGCGGGCGAGATTCCCTCGACCAAGGGGGTGCTGTGATGACGGTCATCGTGGATTACGGCGTGGGAAACCTCTTTTCGCTGCGTTCGTCCTTTGCTGCGATCGGCAAGGAAGCGACGGTGACTGCCGATCCCGCCGCGGTTGAAAGCGCGGAAAGGATCATCCTTCCCGGCGTCGGCGCCTTTGCGGACGCGATGGCGAAACTACGTGCTTCGGGCATGGCGGACGCGGTCTGCCGCGCCGCGGCGAAAGGTACGCCGATCCTCGGGATCTGCCTCGGAATGCAACTGCTGTTTGAGAAAAGCTATGAATACGGCGAGCACGCGGGGCTCGGCCTGATCGGCGGCGAGGTCAAGGAGATCCCCGTTTCGTCCGACCTCAAGCTCCCGCATATGGGTTGGAACGCCCTCGACTTCGGCTCGGAGAAACATCGGCTTTTCCGCTATATCGACCAAGGAGATTACGTTTATTTCGTGCATTCCTACGCGGCAACGGGGTGTGACTCCGCCGTGATCGCGCGGACGGAATACGGCGGTATGGTCACCGCGGCGGTCGCGAAAGGCAACGTGATGGGTTGCCAATTCCACCCCGAGAAGAGCGGCGACGTCGGTCTCCGCATCCTCAAGGCGTTTTGCGAGATCAAGGAGGGCGAGCTATGATCATTTTTCCCGCAATCGACCTCGTGAACGGCGAAGCCGTGCGCCTCTATAAGGGCGACTTCGCGCAAAAGACCGTCTATTCCCGCGATCCTCTGTCCGTCGCGCGTGATTTTCTGGCGGCGGGCGCAGAATATATCCACCTCGTGGATCTTGACGGCGCTCGGACGGGGAAGAACGACCATTTCGAGTTGATCTGCCGCATCAAGGCGGAGACGGGGCTCTTCGTCGAAACGGGGGGCGGCATACGCACCCGCGACGCGATCGAACGGTATCTGTCGCGCGGCGTTGACCGCGTGATCCTCGGCACGGTGGCGGTCACCGATCCCACCTTCGTTCCCTCGCTCCCTGCGGACGTCGTGTCCCACGTGGCTGTGGGGGTGGACGTCAAGGACGGCAAGGTCGCGATCAAGGGTTGGACCGAGACGGCGGCTTTTGACCTATACGACTTCTGCCTGCGCTTTAAGGAGCAGGGGGTGGACACCGTGATCTGCACCGACATTTCCCGCGACGGCGCGATGATGGGGAGCAACAACGAGCTGTATCGCGAACTGACCGCGCGCACGGGAATGAAAGTGATCGCCTCGGGCGGCGTGTCCTCGATCGAGGACGTCAAGAGGCTCAAAGAGGGCGGCGCGTACGGCGCGATCGTCGGCAAGGCGTACTATATCGGCGCGATCGACCTTTCCGAGGCGATCGAGGTGGCGAAATGATCACGAAACGCATCATTCCCTGTCTGGACGTACGGGACGGGCAGGTGGTCAAAGGCACGAATTTCGTCGGGCTTCGGGAGATCGCTTCTCCCGTCGAGCTCGCGAAGAAATACAGCGACAGCGGCGCGGACGAACTGGTCTTTTACGACATCACGGCGTCTTCGGACGGCAGAAATATCTTCACCGAGATCCTCGCGGAGACGGCGCGCAACGTCTTTATCCCGCTGACGGTCGGCGGCGGCATCCGCACCCTTGCGGACTTCGACCGCGTGCTGAAATGCGGCGCGGACAAGGTCAGCGTGAACTCGGGCGCGATCGCCGATCCCTCTCTGGTCGG
>JAFZZX010000162.1 GCA_017615515.1 Clostridia bacterium | reverse complement strand
GGTCTCGTCGAGATCCGGGCGGGGGCGGTCGTCCTCGCAATGGGGTGTCGTGAGCGCAGCGCGGGCGCGATCGCGCTCGCGGGTACTCGTCCCGCGGGCATCTATACGGCGGGTATGGCGCAGCGCCTGTGCAACGTGGAAGGCTACCTAGTCGGCAAAGAGGTCGTGATCCTCGGCAGCGGCGACATCGGCCTCATTATGGCGCGCCGCATGACCAGCGAGGGCGCGAAGGTCAAATTGGTCGCCGAGATCATGCCTTTCTCAAGCGGCTTAAAGAGGAATATCGTTCAATGTTTGAACGACTACGACATTCCGCTCCGCTATTCTACGACCGTCACGCGCGTGACGGGCAAAGAGCGCTTGACGGGCGTGTACGTCGCGCCGGTGGGTAACAAGATGCAGCCGGACCTTTCGCGCGAGGAATATATCCCGTGCGATACGCTGCTCCTATCCGTCGGGTTGATCCCCGAAAACGACCTACTTACGGGGAGCAGCGTCGAGATGAGCCGCGTGACTTCGGGCGCGGTCGTGGACGAATACAGACAGACGTCCGTCCCCGGGATCTTCTCGGCGGGCAACGTCCTGCACGTCCATGATCTCGTGGATAACGTCAGCGAAGAGGCTTCGATCGCGGGCTCAGCGGCGGCGGACTATGCGGCGGGCGCGCTCCCGACGGCTCCGACCCTTACCGTGACCCCCTCGAATGGCGTGCGTTACGCCTTGCCGCAGCGGGTGCATACGGGAGAAGGCAAAGTCAGGCTCTATTTCCGCGTGGACAAGGTCTATCGCGGCAGGACGGTGGTCGTCACGGCGGGCGGCAGGGAAGTGAAACGCAAGAAGACCCTCGTGATGGCGCCGGGTGAAATGCAATATATCGAGGTCGACAAGTCCCTCTTGACGGGCGACGTGTCGATCCGCACGGAGGAATGATGGATACCACTTGCATAATGTGCCCGATGGGGTGCGCGTTGACGGTGACGGAACAGGACGGAAAGGTCGTCGTGACGGGCAATACCTGCCCGCGCGGCGAGAAGTACGGCGTGGCGGAATACAGCCATCCCGAACGCGTCGTGACCACCCTTTTGAAGACCACCCGCGGCGGCGTGGTCAGCGTGAAGACCGATCGTCCGATCCCGAAGGACAAGATCGGAGATTTCCTCGCGTGGGCGGCGGCGTTCCGCGTGGAAGGCGTCGTCGTGACGGGTGACGTGATCGCGGAAGATCCCGTTTCGTGCGGCGCTCGTGTCGTCGCGACGGCGGATTACGGGGTATAATGCTTTATTACGAGTTCAAGGCGCAGATCGCGCGGGGCGACGTAGCCCCCTTATATCGCATCGACGGAGAGGACAAGTATTGGTCGGAGCTTGCGTATGCCGACCTTTTGGCGCTCTCTTCCGAGCTCGATACCGAGGTTCTATCCGACGATAGGTCGGTCGACGACGCGATCTTCGCCGTGCAGAACTATCCGATGATGGCGGACAGAAAGGTGGTCGTGATCCGCGACCGCAAGCTCAAGGACGCCGACGTCAAGGCGCTCGAACGTTACGTTGCTTCTCCCGCGCCGACGGGCGTATTGGTTTTGTATAATACGGAAGGGAAGGTCAAGGGAGAACGAGCCTTTACCTTCGACCCCTTGAGCGAGGGAGAATTGATCCCCTACGTCGTCAGGCTCGCGCGGGAAATGGGCGGTTCGATCCGCGATGGCGCGGCGAAGAAACTCATCGCCTATACCGAGATGAGTATGACCCGCATCAAGAACGAACTTTTGAAGATGATCCCGCTCGGCGAGATCACCGAAGAGACGGTCTCCGCCTACGTCGAGCCGAGCTATTCCTATCGGGTGTTCGACTTTACCGACGCGATCGCGCGTGGTAGTTACACGGGAGCGTACGACGTGCTCTCCCTTTTGGCGCGCAACCCCGCCGAGTATTCGCCGTTTTTCACCCGTTTGACCGACTACGTTCGACTGATGCTCCATACGAAACTTGCAAAAAACGTGCCCGATGCGGAACTCGCGAAGGCGCTCGGCGTCGCCCCCTATCCGCTCCAAAAGGCGAAGCGGGCTGCGACGAATTATACCTCGAAACAGCTCTTGACCATACTAATGAAGATGTACGGCTTGGAACAGGACTTCAAGTCGGGTAATATCGGCGTGGAGAACGCCATGGATCTGGCGATCGCCGAGGCGATCGAAGCGAGGCGTAAATGATCGGATTATTGAAACGAAGCAATAAGCACTTTATGTATTTTGCGGTCGGTGCCGCCGGGACGTTCTCGATCTTCAAGGATCTCTTGAAAGTTTCCACTGCAACCTCCTATCTGACGGGAATGTCTTATTCCGCTCTGGCGGGTGCGGTGACGATTCTTTCGGTCTTGATATACGCGCTGATCGCGCGTGTACTCGTCACGATCTCTTTCCGCATTTCGGGGGCGATCTTTACGCGCAACAACGGGATGTTTTCCCCTTTCCCGATCGGGTTTCGGGACTATGAAAGCACGGCGCTTGCCTTCGCGCTCCCGTGTTTCCTCATCGGCGGGCTGGTCGTCTTGCCGGCGCTTTTCCTGCCAACGCTTTCCCGCGTGCTTGACCCGATCCGCACCGTGACGAACTGGGTTTTCCTAGCGCTCGGCGCCTCGTATTTCGTCAAACACAACGGGCACGATTACGACCGAAAGTCCCTAGCGATCTCCTTAGCCGTGATCCCGCTCGTCCTGCTCGGGCTCTCCTTGATCCTTTTGATTTCGGAGGTGGCGAGATGAAACGCGTTTTGGGATTGATCTTACTGTTTACGGTGCTTGCCGCTCTCTTCCTTTCCGTCCCCGTCGCCTCTGCGGATACGGCTGTCCCGTATGATTTGGCGGTCAGCTACTGTGCGATGCATTCCCGTCGCGACATTCTCTCCGGGGGTGAGGCGGCTGCGGCTCGTACCCTCGCGGATCGGCTGTCCGCGCGCGGCTATACCGTGACCACGCCGACCGATCGGCAGGTGGGGGAGAATGACGAGGGTAAAACGCAAAGCTACGAACTCACGCACGTGATCGGCTTTAAGGACAACGGGAAAGGGCGCACCCTCTTGATCGGCACCTTCTACGGCGGCTACGAGCCGACGGACAGCCTCGGCGTGGGCGACGGCGCAAGCGCCGCGCTTTCGGTCGGCGCGCTCCTCTACGTTGCGGACGCACTCGTCTCTCTGCCGCTCGACTACGATATTGCGATCGCCTTTTGGGGCGGCATAGAGCTCGGCACCGAGGTCAACGTGGAGAAATGCGGCTTGGACCTTTCCTCGATCGCCCTCTATATCAATTTCGATTGCATCGCGGCGGGGCGCAGCGATTATCTCTATGCGGACGATCTGCCGCGCGCGCAAGAAACGTATTTCCGTGAGATCGCTTCCGAGCAGGGGGCGACGTTCGAGGCGGCTCCGACCTACAAGCGCCCGTCGGCGCTTTCGATGGGGGAAGGCGCTTACTCCTATCTCCACCTCGGTTTGCTCGGCGCGAATCTTTCCTTTATGAACGAGGATATTCCGTGCGTGAACTTCACGAGCGGAGCGTGGGACTACGACAGCGGACTGTATCGCTATCCGGGCAAGGGAGACATCGAGGGTACTTCGCTCGATACGATCGAGGAGATCGACCGCTTGAACGGGGGCAAAGAGGCTACCTCTTCCCGCTTGCTCGCGGCGACCAAGGTCGTGATCGCAGGCGTAAAGGACCGGCGCCTTTCGGCGGTTTTGGACGAGGCGGCGAAGGAGACTTCGGGCGCGGATCTTAACAGCGATCTTGCCTACTATCTGATCTCCTTCATCGGCATCGCCGCTCTCCTTGCCTTCTTCATTTTCCTGATCCTGCGCCAAGGGAAGGATCGGCGGGACGTCGTGTGGGAACCTGCCAAATCTTCGGATAGATCCGCAGATCCCTTCGAAGAATTGCGCTCCGACGACGCTCGCGACGCAGGCGATCCGCCCTCTGATTCGGACGACGACGGAGATGTTTTCCGCTTCTAAAGGACAAAAACGGAGTTTTTGGGTTCTTTTGCTTTTCTTTTTTCGCGCCTTATATTATACTTATAGTCAGTTCAATATGAGGTGACGCTTATGGACGCTCTTATTCAGTATTTCCACAACATCGGCTGGCTCTCGCTCGTAGATGCGGCGGCTCTGCTGTTGTTCCTGGTGGCGACGATGTTCTTTTTCTTCCGCAAGAAGAATTATCGCGTCGGCATCTTCTTCGTCTTTTATACCCTGCTCGTCGCGGGGGTGGACGTCTGCATCGCTTTCTTCGAACTGAGATCCATCTACTTCACCAGGGAGATCCTGCGGTTCGGCGGCGTCATCTTTATCGTCGCGAGCGCGGTGGTCTATCAGTCCGATCTGAAACTCCTCTTCGCCAAGTTCGGCGGACAGAACGAGGAGAACGTCTATGCGAAACTGCACAATACCCGCAACGAGGATGATCTTCGTTACGCCTCGGGCGAGATCGTCAAGGCATGCCAAAACCTCTCGAAGAATAATATCGGCGCGCTGATCGTCGTTTGCCCGACCATCATCTCCTCGAATATGCTCGATACCGGCATTCGTCTGAACAGCATTCTGTCCGCGCCCCTTTTGGAGAGCATTTTCAATACGCACGCGCCCCTGCACGACGGCGCCGTCATCATCAAGAACAATATGGTCCTCGCCGCCGGTTGCTTCCTGCCCCTTTCGCAGAACCCCGCGATCAGCAAGGATCTCGGCACCCGTCACCGCGCCGCGATCGGCATCACCGAGGAGAGCGACGTTTTGACCATCGTGGTCAGCGAGGAAACGGGCATCATCTCGCTCGTGCAGAACGGCGACATCAAGCGCTATATCACGGGTGAGAAACTGATGGACGCATTGGACACCGCGTTCGGCATCACCGACCTCAGCCGCAGGAGTTCCAGACAATTCGGGAGGAGCGTCAAGAAGTAATGAAAGACATCGTGAGGATCCCCCGCGTTCTCCTGCCGAAGGAGAGCGTAGACATGGAGAAATGGGCTGTCATTGCCTGCGATCAATTCACCTCGCAAGGACAGTATTGGCTGAGTTTACAAGACTATTGCGGCGAGACTTCCGCGCTCAACGTGATCTTCCCCGAATACTATCTCGACAAAGGGGATATGGAAGAGCGCATCCAAAGCATCAACGACTATATGAAGAAATACCTTTCGGACGGCGTTTTCCGTGAAGTGGAAGGCGTGATCCTGACCGAGAGGGAGACGGCGTACGGGCACAAGCGCACCGGCATTTTGCTTGCGCTCGACCTCGAAGAATACGATTTCGCGGCGGGGGCGACCCCGATGATCCGCGCGACCGAAGCGACGGTCAAAGAGCGCCTTCCCGTCCGCTTGAAGATCCGCGAGAACGCTCCGCTCGAACTCCCGCACGTCTTGATCCTGATCGACGACGAGGACAAGACAGTCATCGAGCCTCTCGTCGAGGAGGCGGAGAGATCCGCGCCCCTTTACGATACCGATCTCAATATGAAGGGCGGACATATCAAGGGCTATCTGCTCCCGCACCCCGAGAGGGCGATCGAGGCGCTCCGCGCGCTCTCGGACGAAAGCCGTATGCTCGCGCGCTACGGTAGCAAGACTCCCTTCCTTTTCGCCGTGGGCGACGGCAACCATTCCGTTGCGACTGCGAAACTTTTGTGGGAGAGGATCAAACCGACCCTGTCCGAAGCGGAAAGGGAGATGCACCCCGCGCGCTTCGTGCTCGCCGAGATCGTGAACTTGTACGACAAAGATCTTATCTTCGAGGCGATCCATCGCGTCGTGTTCGGCGTCGGCGAATCCTTCATTCGTGAGATGCAGTCCGCGCTCAAGGGCGACGGACATATTTCGGTCTTGTACCGTGACAAAATGTACGGCGTTTCCGTTCCTGCCGTGGCGGCGGAAGCGGTCAAGGCGGTGCAGGACTTTTTGGACGACTATATCGCCGCTCACGAAGGGACGTCGGTGGACTATATTCACGGCGACGATTATCTCGCGAGCGTGGCGGCGGAGAAGGACGGCGTCGCGATCTTTATGCCCGTGATGGAGAAACGGGAGCTCTTCCCCTACGTCGTCAAGCACGGCTCCCTGCCGAGAAAGACCTTCTCGATGGGGGAAGCGGAGGAAAAACGGTATTACTTAGAAGCCCGCAAGATCGTTTGAGGGCGACTGCATCGCGTATATCTTCGTTTCTGACTTCGGCTTGGCGAAATCACGTACAAGGAGTACGCTCATTCGCGCAAGCCTCGTCGAGCCTCGATCTCCGCGCGCATTCGCCCTCAAACGGGTGCGCCTGATATGCGGACGTTAGCGGCTGGGGTGGGAATCGGATAGCTCTTCGTTTCTGACTTCGGCTTGACGAAATCACGTACAAGGAGTACGCTCATTCG
>JAFZZX010000161.1 GCA_017615515.1 Clostridia bacterium | reverse complement strand
TTTAAAGGAGAAGAATTATGAAAATAATTGCACTTTTTGGAATAGGAAATTCTCATAAAACAACATCAATTAAGCTGTTTTTTGATCAATATGTGAATTTAAAAAATGGATTCACGAATATAAACGATATGAGCGAAGCAGGGCGAAAGGATATTATAATTACAGCCATCTACAATGAAAAGATAAAAGTCGGCATCGCCTCGCAGGGTGATAGCAGATGGTTTCTCGAAAAGGAGTTTGAAGTTTTAAAAGATTGTGAAATTGTCATTTGTGCATGTCGAACAAAAGGGAATGGTCCTTCGTTTTTGAAAGAGAAAGCAACTGAAACAAATGGGGGAATAATATGGATTGAAAAAGGGAGGATTACGACTTTTAATGGCGAGAATTACGGATCATTTTTGTGTCAGCTTCAAGATCAATCCATTAACAACGCCATTGATTTAATCTATAATGCATTTAAAGGAATTGTAAGCCAAAGGCTATGAAAATCTAATGCCCCAATAATCAATCGCAGTAAACAAAACGAACCTCGACTTAGCGCCGGGGTTCGTTTTATTCCCTAATGGCGGAGAGTTAGGGATTCGAACCCCAGGAGGCTCTCACCTCAACGGTTTTCAAGACCGCCGCTTTCGACCACTCAGCCAACTCTCCCTATGGCGTGCGGGGCGCTATGCGTGCCGCCCACTATGAATATCTATATTGTAGGGAGTTTCGGCGCTCTTGTCAATGGATTATTGCGAGGGTTGGTCAATCGTCGCTCGGCAGGACGGATAGGGCGGATAGGTCGTCAAAGGCGATCGCGGTCTCTCCGATCGTCAACGTACGACGGATCTCGTCGACCTTGGTGACCACGCCCGTGACCTCGCGGTACTGTGCGCCGTCGTAGTAAGTCGCCGTCGCATTCTCTCCGCGCGTAAGGTGGGATAGGGCGGATGAGATCGCCGCGGCGTCCTCTTCGCCTAGGTCGCGCCTCTCCGTCCGCGCGAGTCGTTCTTCCTGCCTCTTCATCGCCGCCGCTAGCCCTTTCATCGCGTCGAAGGGCAGGAACTGTTTGGCTCTGTCTTCTCGTCTCATTGTCCTATGCTCTCCCTAAGATCTCCCTTGATCGTTATGCCTTATGCCCGCCGATCATACCGTTGCGCTCGACGGTGGTCGCTCCTTTCTCGAGGTCCATCGCGCGCAGGATCGCGTTTTTGCCCATCTTCCTCTTGATCTCGATCACCGCCTTTTCGGCGCGCTTTTCCTTGTCGATCCGCTCGCGGTCGGTGAAGAAGTCGTAGCCTTCCGCCCCTTCGTCCGCGATGCCGGAAAAGGCGATCCCCAGCCTGCGGATCGGCACGCCGCGCACCGTGCTCTCGTCGAAGAGTCGCAGGACGTACTCCCGTATCACCGAATAGACCGCCGTCCGCTCGTGCATTCGCTGACTGCCGCCCGTCGGAGCGATCGTGCCGAAGGAATATCCGACGAAGATCGACACTTCGCTCGCGATCACCTTTTCCCGTATCATTCGTCTGCACCCTTCGTCCGTCATTTCGGTCAGCACGAGCCGCGCTTCTTCGATGGTGTAATCCTTGGGTAGGATCTGCGACGAGGAGATCGAGCGGGATTTGCCCTTATACGCCTTGATGTCCGCGATCGTGCAGCTCTCCCGTCCCCACGCGTGGTCGATTAGGAGTTCCGCATTGACGCCGAAGATCCGATAGAGAAGTTCCTCGGGTGCCTCGGCGATCGCGCGCATATCGTACAGCCCGTGCGAGGCGAGTCGCCGCGCCGTCCCCGCCGCGATCTGCCAAAAGTCCGTGATCGGGCGATGATCCCACAGCGTCCGCCGATAACTCTCTTCGTCCAGTACGCCGATATGGGTCGGACTGTGTTTCGCGGTGATGTCGAGGGCGATCTTGGCGAGGTATAGGTTGCTGCCGACGCCCGCCGTCGAAGGGATCCCGAGCTCTCGTCCGATCTCGTCGATCAGGAACTTCGCGAATTCGACGGGGGTCTTGCCGTAGAGTTTCAGATAGTCGGTCACGTCGAGGAAACACTCGTCCACCGAATAGACGTGGATGTCCGACTTGTCCATATACCTTAGATAAATGCCGTAAATGCGCGCCGAATAGTCGACGTACAGGCTCATGCGGGGAGGCGCCGCGACGTACTTCACGCCTGCGGGGATCTCGGACAGGCGACAGCGATTCTTGATGCCCAGCGCCTTCATCTTGGGTGAGATCGCGAGGCAGAGCGCGTTTTTGCCGCGCGTCTTGTCCGCCACGACCAGGCAGGTCTCAAAGGGATTGAGACCGCGTTCCGCGCACTCTACCGACGCGTAAAAGCACTTCATGTCGATGCAAAAATAAGTCCGTTTTTTTTCCATAGTCGTCACCTTGTCCGCTCAATACGAACAAATGTTCATATTGATTATACCCTTTTCTTTCCCACTTGTCAACGGGGAAAGGGCGGTTTTTTGCAGGAAAAGTTTTCCTGCGCTTCGCCGCTCGATCGGAAAGTCATTTGTCTCGATACAAAGTATTGACACTTTCTTTCCGAATAAGATATACTTTTTGTAGATTCCCGCGGGGGCGCATAGTTCCTTCGGGAAAATACATCCTACGAGAGAGGCATATGAAGAAATACGATTATTTGATAGTGGGAGCGGGGCTCTTCGGCGCGGTCTTCGCGAACGAAGCGATGAAGAAAGGCAAGACCTGCCTCGTGATCGAGAAGCGCGCGCACATCGCCGGCAATATCTACACCGAGCCCGTCGAAGGCATCAACGTGCATCGCTACGGCGCGCATATTTTCCACACCTCGAACAAGGCGATCTGGGACTACGTCAACGAGTTCGCCACCTTCAATAACTACATCAATTCTCCCGTCGCGGTCTATCACGACGAACTGTATAACCTGCCGTTCAATATGAACACCTTTTCCAAGATGTGGGGGATCAAGACCCCTGCGGAAGCGAAGGCGATCATCGAGCGCCAGGTCGCCGATCTCGGCATCACCGAGCCGAAGAACCTCGAGGAGC
>JAFZZX010000015.1 GCA_017615515.1 Clostridia bacterium | reverse complement strand
GCGATCATGAATAAGCTCGAGGCGAAGAACGCCGAGATCGCTCCCGAAGCGGGCGATGAGGACGCTCCCGAGAGCCTTGTCGCAGGTGCTGTCGCTCCCGACGCGTCCTTCGAACTGAAGGGTGAGAAAGAAGAGGCTGTGAAAGCCGCCGACACCGACGCGAACGGCGACAACGAATAATCTATACTGACAATAAAAACACAGTTGGGAGACTTCGGTCTCCCATACTGCTATAAAGGAGACATACTATGAACTTTCCGAAAAACGTAACCGTATTCAATCACCCGCTGATCAATCACAAGATCGCGATCCTCAGGAACGAGACGACCGGAATGAAAGAGTTTCGCGAGCTCGTCGAGGAGATCACGACCCTGATGGCTTTCGAGAGCCTAAAGGACATTCCGACCACCGAGGTCGACGTGCAGACTCCCTTGGAGCTCTGCCGCCAAACCGTCGTGCAGGAGAAGAGCGTCGTCGTCGTGCCTGTGCTCCGCGCAGGTCTCGGCATGGTCAACGGCATCCATACCCTTCTGCCCACCGCGAAGGTCGGACACATCGGTCTGTATCGTAACGAGGAGACTCTCGAACCCTGCGAGTACTATTGCAAATTGCCCGACGGCATCGAGAACAAGACGGTCATCGTCCTCGATCCGATGCTCGCGACGGGTGGTAGCGCCGTCGCGGCGATCAATATGCTGAAGGCGCGCGGATGCAAGAAGATCAAGCAAATGTCCATCATTGCGGCGCCTGTCGGCGTTGAGACCCTTGCCAAAGCGCATCCCGACGTGCAGATCTACGTGGCGACGGTGGATCGCCAGCTGAACGAGAACGGCTATATTTTGCCGGGACTTGGGGATGCGGGGGATCGCCTCTTCGGCACAAAATAAGCGACGCCGATATAGGGCGCGTCTGCTTTGTTTCTGACTTCAAAATCGCGCAGTTACGTACGCTCAAGTACGCGCCTGCGCGGTTTTTCGTCGAGCCTCGCATCCGTACCCTCTCTCGGCGTCGCCATAATTAATCGGCAAAAGAGGGTAAGAAGCTATGTTTTCCGCATTTTTCGAAATCACGTACAATGAGTACGCTCATTCGCGCTCCCTTGTCGAGCCTTGTCTATACCCCATTCTCCGAAATCACTTGCAAACAATAATTGGAAAAAACAGTTCGTTTTTACGGACTGTTTTTTTTGTCGAGCCTCGCATCTGTACTCTCTCGGCGTCCCTTGTAAATGCGTAATGCGAATTTCGGAATGCGGAATTGCGGGGACGCCGAAGGCAGGAGCAATATGAGCGAAACGGACTGTCATTCGAGCGTCAGCGAGTTATCATTATTCGTAAGGAGTTCTTCAATGTGGAATAAAAAAAGCAGATCGCGTTTGCGGTCTGCTTTTAGCGTTTTTGATGGAAAGGAGAATTATTTTTTCAGCATCGAGTCGAGCTCTTTCTCGATCGCGGCGCGATCCATGCCCTTGCCGATAAAGACGAGTTTGATCATCTTATCGCCGAACTTCTCGTCCCATTCCGCCGCGACGTCGGGCGCCATGAGGAGGATCTCTTGTTGTTCCGCCTTGGACATCGAGGCGACCCACGGACCCGCGTTCACCAGGCTCTTCTGACTGCCTGCCTGCTCAAACATATACATATTTTCGCCGTCACGAGAGATCCAGGCGATACCTTTGGCGCGAATGATGCTCTTCGGGTAGCGCTTATTCGCCCATTCGATGAACTTCGTGGTGTCGAAACGGGCTCTTCTCTTGTAGACGAAGGTGGAGATATTGTATTCGAGCACTTCGCCTTCGGGTTCTTCCTCTTCTTCCAGCTCTTCGAGTCCCTTGATCCACGCCGCCGAACGAGAGGCGACGTCGAAGTCAAAGCAATTCGTACCGAGGATCTTGTCGAGCGGGACTTCACCCTTGACCGCTTCGAGGATCTCCGCCTCGGGTTGCAGGGCGCGGATCACGCTCTCCGCCTCTTTGAGCTGTTCTGCGGTCACGAGGTCGGTCTTGTTGACGACGATCTTGGTGCAGAACTCGATCTGTTGGATGATCAGATTCTCGATGTCATCCTCTTCGATGTCGTCTTTCATCAGCTCTTTGCCGCTGCCGAACTCCTCGACGAGGCGCAGGGCGTCCACGACCGACACGACGTTGTCGAGTTTGACGGTCATATCGCAATTCTTCGTATTCTCGTAGATATACTCGATGGTTTGCACGATGGGGACGGGCTCGCAGATGCCGCTCGCTTCGATCAAGATGTAGTCGAACTTTCCGGACAGCACGAGTTCGCCGATCTGCTTGATCAGGTCTTCCTTGAGGGTGCAGCAAATGCAACCGTTTTGCAGGGGGACGAGGCTGGCGTCTTTCTCTTGCACGACGCCGCCCGCAGCGAGCAGGGACGCGTCGATATTGACCTCGCCGATGTCGTTGACGATCACGGCGACGCGGTAGCCTTTTTGATTATTCAGTACGTAGTTCAAGAGGGTGGTTTTCCCCGCGCCGAGGTAACCGGTTAGCAGGGTGATAGGCACGATTTTCTGTTGCATAAGGATCTCCTTTTACAGTAGTTTCTATATTATACCGCGATTTTTCGCGTTTGTAAACGCTTATTCCTCGATGATCAGGCTTTCGCCGCTTTCCCCTACGCTCTCCCTAAGGCGGGCAACCCTGCGGAACAATATCAGGATCATCACGAGGTCGATCGCGAAATTGATGATCCAACTGATCGGATAGGACATCCATAGGGCGTAGGTCGTGCGGTGGGTGCGGAATAGGGTGAAGACCCAGACGATACGATAGACGCAGACCGATAGGAAACTCGCACAGGTAGGTAGGACGGTATAGTTCATTCCGCGCATACAGCCGACCAGAACCTCGACCATACCGCACACGAAGTAAAAGGGCAGGATCACGGTCATTCTGTCGCCGACCACGCGAATGACCTCTTCGTCCGAGGTATAGATCGCGGCGAGGCGATGGCGGAGCCACAGGAAGAGGGCGCCGAGCAGGATGCCGACGATCCCCTCGATCAGGCAGCAGTCCAGCATAATGCGGCGAATACGCTTGTACTTTCCCGCGCCGTAGTTTTGCCCCGAGAAGGTGCTCGCCGTTCCCGCGACCGCATTCATCGAAGTATAGATAAAGGCTTCGATCGAGATGCCCGTCGCATTGCCGGCGATGACCGCGGCGGGGAAGGTATTGATCGCGGATTGAATGATAATATTCGCGACGGAGAAGAAGGAAGAGAGTATGCCCGACGGCAGTCCGACGCGCAGGATATGCCGAAGTTCCTCGG
>JAFZZX010000160.1 GCA_017615515.1 Clostridia bacterium | reverse complement strand
GGAAAGGAGCATTTTAGGAGTCACCGATAGGGCGTAGCGGAGCGTCACCCTATCCGACGCATAAAAATGCGACGCGGACGAGGTCACTAGTTCAAGTCTGGTTAGCAGCTCCAGAAAAACTGCCGAAAAATCGGCAGTTTTTTCTTGTTTCAGGGCTCTCGAAAAATGTGAATTAAAGTTCTGTTTGCTACGCGTTTACTACGGAAAAGGCGGTTTTCGCCCCTTTTTTTATCTCTTTTTCTCAAAAACAGGAACAGAAAAAGTACGTCCGTTTCTTACTGAAACTGACTGTAAAAAACTGCCATTTTCGGAGGCGGTATCACAAATCAATTTGCGATACAACTGTAGATGTAAGGGGCGATGTCTGCGTGGAGCTTATTATGGGCTTTGTCGGTGCCGTTATTCTTAATCAACTCAACGCCGGCGAATTTGTAGTTCTCGTTTTGGTTACCGCGGATTGCGCGGAAAGCCTCGAGTTGCGCCTCGTTCGGCACGAAAACGCAAACGTCGAACACCAGCATTTCATAATGTCCGGTATAGCTGCTGAAAGCAATGTTGTTGATGATCCTCTTTTTGAAAATGATCTTGCTGTCGGAAAACAGGTCTTCGCTCAGAGCGCAACGATCCGCTATGTATCGGATGATCATCTGCTTGTTCGGGAAGGCGTACGGATCCACGTGCAAGCAAAAATACTTATAAAAATGCTTGAGATTCCTTGCCGGGACCAACATTCTGTAGTCGTTTTTGTCGGAGATATAATCGTCGCGGATTACGCCGAACTTCAGCTCCAACTCTTTGGCTTCTTCATAGGGAAGCGCGTAGGTGCGCGCCGGTAGGTTGAAGAGCCCGATGCCGTTGGTGTTTTTTAAAAGCAAATACTCTCCGTCCACCTCGATCAAATAATGCGTGCCGTAGGAGATGCGGATCAATTCGTCTCTTTTGACCACGCCCTTGCGGAACAAAAGCGAAAGGTAGGTTTCCCACGGGGAAGAATCAAAAAGCTTTTCAAAGGAGGATTTCTCGTGGGGGAGCAAAAGGCCGAAAAGGGCAAAGAGGGCGTTTACGAGAGCGGCATTCAGCGAAATGACGTCAAAAATGAGCAGAGCAATCAAGACCAGCAGAGCCAAGACGAGAAAGGAAACGATCACGAATCGGATCAAGCTCTTCGTGTACTCCGTGCTTTTCTTTAAGAAAGGGCTCTTTTTCACCATAATAACGTAGACCTCATCATGCGAAAGGTAGACTTTCGCAGTTTTTTCAGCGGGGGAGTTCCCCCTTGACGTAGCAACAACAGTTTACCATATGCGCGCGCTTTTTGCAAAGAGATAATTGGGTTTTCGGTGGTTTTTATTGGGCAAATACAAGTTTCATAAACGATAGAAAAAAGCGCGGCTGCCGACGGGCGTTGCAATTATTAAAAGAAAGGGCTATTTTGCTCGGATCTTCACGATCGCTTCGGTCACGGCGGTCAGCACGTGCTCGCCCTTTTGATTGAAGGCGTCGATCGTGACTTCCGCGACGCCGTTGCGCGCGTTTCGCGGCGTGAGGGCGGTGATCGTCGCCTTGCCGCTCAGTTTGTCTCCCGCATAGACGGGGCGCAACCATTCGACCTTAGTGGATTTGCCCGCGAGGAGCTCTTCGCCGAAAAAGTCCACTTCGAGATACTTCGCCCAAACGACCAGGTAGCTCATGACGCCGGGGGCGATCAGCTGTCCAAACGGGGTTTTGGCGGCGTATGTTTCGTCCACGTGCAGGGGCACGTTGTCGTACTCGCGAGCGAAAGAGAGCATCTTCTCCTTGTCGATCGTCGCGGGGGCGATCACCGCCGTCATTCCGAGTTTCAGTTCGTCAAAATACATTTTTTCTCCCAAGCGTAAAGGCGCGGTCAATCGTCGCCTTCCAAAACGAGCACGTTGACGACGCCGCTCCGTGCGGTGCAGGCGTCGAGAGCGATCAGATGATCGCCGTAAAAGGGCGTATAGTCGTCGGCAAAACGCGTCGGATCGAATAGGTGACCGAGGTTCGCGGAACGATGCCCACAGACGAGGGTTTTCCCTTCGGGCAGGGCGACCTTGCCGTAAAACTGTTGCCACTCTGCCCATTGCGCGTCTTCCCAAGCCTCCGAGGAGGCGTTTCTCCAATCGGGCAGGACGACGGGCGGCAGAGCGTCGTCGACGGGCAACCAGCCGTGCGTAAAGATATAATCGCCCCATTCGTAATAATTGACCATATCGGCAAGCAGGCGCTTGATCTTGGCGACGGTTTCGTCCTCTTTCCCAACGCGCAACGACCCTTTCGACGTCGCGAGCCTGCCGAAAAAGCCTTCCAAGGTCTTGATCGTACCGTTGACCTTGTCGTAGCTCTCAAAGCGAGCGCCCTCAAGCAATGCGGCGAGACGGGCGTCGTGATTGCCGCGGATCATCACCTTGTTCTCGACGCTCAAAAAGAAGTCCAAGAGCGGTTTTTGCTCCGTGCCTCGGTCGAAGACGTCGCCCAAACAGATCAAAAGATGCGTCGGATCGTTGCTGTCGTATCCCGCGCGATCGAGCGCCGCCGCCAGTTCGCTATAAAACCCGTGCGGATCGGAGATCACGAATCGTTTTGTCGTCTGTTTATCCATAAGAGTTCCTTTGGCGGATCGGCGCTGTTTCCGAAACCGCTCTTTCATTATATCGAAAAAGGCGCGGAGAATCAACCGCGTCGCACGCTTTTATCCGCACGAGAAAGAAAAACGGCGGATGGATTGCTTTTCTCTTTCGACCTTTTTATAATAATAGAAGATCGATAAAAGGAGATTGCTATGAAAAGATCGATAAAACTCATCGCGTTGATCGTACTGGTCGTTATGCTGGCGGGGCTCGTCTTTGCGGGCTGCGGAGACTTGACGCGCAAGCTCAAGGGTGCGGAGCTGTCCTTCCCGAATAAGATCTCGGGAGCGAAGAAGCTGTCTTTCAAAATGAATATCAATTATCGCAAGGGCGAAACCCGCACCGAGATCGATATGCAATGCTATCGCGCGGCGAATGAAAGCGGGCAGGACGAATACGCCTACGTCTATACCGCCGCTGCCTCTTTGTGCAACTCGTACAAGAATATCTATGCCGACGGCAAACTGTACGAGATCGTGAACGTCACGACGAATGCGGGCTCCTATTACGTGCGGGACGACGTCTCGGTGGAAGACGAAGGGAATATCCTGTATCATATCACGAAAAAGATCTTCCTGATCGGCGCCGCCGCTTTCGTTTCCAAGGCGCAAGAGGAGACCTATCAAGGTGAGACCGTCTATCGCTACGACGTGATGGTGAGTGAAAAGAAGGTCACCTTGTGGTATAACAGCGAAGTATTGGTGAAAATATTTGTCTCCATTCCGACAGAGACGGAAGGCGAGTACGAGCAGTACACGATCAAACTGTCGGACTACGCTTTCGATGCAGAACTTCCCACAGACGCCTTCAAGCGCCCGAATACCTATGGGATCACCTACGTCGAGAGCCCGATCTCGTTTGAGGATTGGACGTCGATCGTCACCTCCTTCGCCTCGAAACTCGGCTGATCCGAGCGCCGAAAAGCCTTGCTGCGGACAGGTCGCGTCCCGTCCTTCGGTGCGGATAAAAAACCCGCATCTTAGGGCGAAAGAGTTTTTTGCAGGCATTGCTTTTTGCGTAAACCTGTTGTATAATTAATAAACGATTGTAAAGTAACGGTTGCGGTTTATCGCAACGACGGAAAGGAGCAAGAATTGAATACGTCAGAAAAAAGGGCAATGGAAGCGATCGGCGCGATCCAAGCGGTGCTAAAGGAACTCGGCGTCGGTTACGAGCGTGAGGGGAATGACCTTCTTCGTCTGACCTTTGAGGGAAACGACATCATTATGCCCGTCAATCTGTGGATCGAGCCGGAGTATTCCTTAGTCACGTTCGGATCGGTGCTCCCCTTCCGAGTGAAGGAAGAAAAACTGGACGAGACGGCGATCGTACTGAACGATCTGAATGCTCGACTCGTGAACGGCGCCTTTTACCTCGACAGAGGGGATCGCTATATCAAGTTCAAGATCACGGACAGTTATCTCGGCGCTCCCGTTTCTAAGGACGCGATCCGTTTCCAACTCGAGCTGTTACTGATCACCGTGGACAACTATAACGATCTACTGTATGCGTTTAATGAAGGTTCTTTGGATAGGATCTTCTTTACGACCTGCCTATAGCGGGAATAGCGCGCCGCGAGGACGGAGAACCGCGCAAACAAAGGAGAAAGAGTATGAAGTTTTTAGTAAAGGTTTTTTACCCGCAAAACTGGAAGGGTGACACGACGATAGGCGCTTGGATCTCCTCCGTAAACGTCTTGTTTATCAATAAAGGCGTCGTCGACGTCAAATTGTCATCCGCGAACGGGATCCCCGCCGACGCCATCTTGGAGATCGGCTCGGATGGTCTCGAACGCTACAACGAGGTCAAAGCCGCGATCCTCGAAACCATCTGCCGCGGCATGGATCCCGGCGCCGAAAAGCCGATGGTCATGATGTTGCCGGTCAGCGTTTTGGATCGTTTGAGTAAGACGTCCGACAGCGACGAGGATGAGGACGAAGCAAAGCCCGCCGACGCCGATAAGAGCGAGGACGAACCCGCAGAGGAAGAGGAAGACGACGATCCGACGCTCGATGAGATCTTGCAACAACTGCGCGCAAGAAAGGCGGAACTCGAAGCTGCCGCCAACGGCGATTCGGATGAGGCAGAGCAAGAGAAAGAAAAAGAGAAAAAGAACGAAGAGAAAGAGAATCCCAATAAGACGAAGCCTTCCAAGAAAAAGGAAGAGGACAAGCCCGAGGAAAAGGATCCTTTCAAGGAGATCAACGACAGGCTCGACGAGCTCGTCAATATAGACGAGTTCCGCGCGCTCTGCCGAGAGATCATGGCGATCGCGCCGAAGATGGTCAAACGCAACGCAAGAAGCATCTTCGCCAATCAATGCTATCTGTTCTCGATCGGAGACGGGCAGGGGCTCTCCACTTGTTTGGAACTGCTCGGCGATACCATCGTTGCGGCGAAATTGTCCGATGCGAAAAGAACCCGCGTGATCGAGTGTAAGCTCCCCTACGATACGGGAGAAAAAAACTCGACTTGGGAACAAAAGGCGTACGAAACGATGAGCAAGGCGTCCGGCTCCCCTTATAACGTCGTCCTCTGTTTCGACATCTCGGAATGGATCGGACATTTGACCAACGCCAAGTTTATAGAGTTCCTTCGCGACGCTTTCGAGGCTCTCGAAGATTTCTCCCTCGTCTTCCGCGTGCCCTATTTGGACAAAGAGGTGTTCTCGCGCGTCAAAGAGTCCCTCTCTGACGTTTTCTACACCCGTCCGATCGTTTTCCCGCCTCTCACGATGGAGCATTTCCGCGATCTGACGGAGATCGAACTGATGAAGTACGGTTACAAGCTGACAGATTCCGCTTGGACCTTCATGGAAAAGAAGTTGTCCGAAGAGAAGAGCGACGGCAGATTCTATGGGATCAATACCTTGGAGAAGGTCATCGGCGAGTTGCTCTATAAGAAGGAACTGACCAACCTGCATGCCAAGAAGGAGTCTCTGACCATCACCAAGTCCGACGCGAAGGCGCTCTGCTCCTTCCAAGAAGAGGTCAACGCGGACGAAATGCTGAACGCCTTGGTCGGTATGGACGAGATCAAACAGCGCCTCAAAGAGGTCGTCGCGCAGATCGAAGCCTCGCGCAAGATCCCCGGCGTTGCCAAGCCGTGTATCCATATGCGCTTCCTCGGCAATCCCGGTACGGGCAAGACCTCGATCGCGAGGATCCTCGGCAAACTGCTCAAGGAGAAGGGGATCTTGCGTATAGGCAATTTCTTTGAGTATTCCGGCAGAGATTTCTGCGGGCGTTACGTCGGCGAGACCGCGCCGAAGACCAGCGGGATCTGCCGCGACGCATACGGCTCCGTCCTCTTCGTGGACGAGGCGTATTCGCTGTATCGCGGCGATAGGGATTCCAAGGACTACGGCAGAGAGGCGCTCGATACCCTGATCGCCGAGATGGAGAACCATAGGGACGATATGCTCGTCATCATGGCGGGGTATTCCGACGAAATGAACACCATGGCGAGCGGCAATATCGGCTTGCAGAGCAGAATGCCTTATACCATCGAGTTCAAGAATTACGATCGGGAGCAGCTCTTCAATATCTTTATGAGTATGATGAAAAAGTCCTTCGAGTACGAACCCGACGTGGAGGCGGCGGCGAAGGCGTATTTCGACGGTTTGAGCAAGGAGTTCCTCGAGTCCAAGGAATTCAGCAACGGTCGTTTCGTCCGCAACCTCTTCGAGCGTACTTGGGCGAAGGCATCGATGCGTTGCGAGCTCAATAAGGGAAAGATCGTCATCAATAAAGAGGACTTCCTGCGGTCTACGACGGACGTCGAGTTCAAAAAGACCGTGCAGGGCGGAAAACGCCGCATCGGGTTCGGGTTCAATTAATGCTCCCGCGAGAATCATCGTGCATCAAGGCAGGGCGTAAGCTCTGCCTTTTTCGTGTCCATGCGGTGCGGTGGAAGGGTGATTTTTAAGTAAGCAGGTGTCGCTCGAGGAATGCTCCCGTCGTCAGCGTGCCGTCGCGGTTGATGCGCCACAGACGGGACAGCTTGTCCGCGTCCCCCCTTTTTAGGCGGTTGACCCGTTCGTAGCAGGTGAAGATCGCGTCGTAGCCGAGTGATCGCACGATGCGTTCACTCTCCTCGTCGTAGGCGCCGAAAGGATAGGCGAAGGAGACGGGGATCACGCCGCTTTTTATGAGAAGAGCGCGTTCGAGACGGGTCAGATCCTCTGTCAATGCTTTTTCGTAATCATCGGAAGATTCCGACTTTTTACGCTTTATTCCGAAGCGCGGTTTATAGTCGTGCATCTTGTAGGTATGGCTGCCGATCTCGAAGACGCCGCTCCGCGCGAGAGTGGCGATCTCGTCCCAGGTCAGGTGGGAGTATTCGACGTGATCCTTTTCGTGCGTCGAGGAGTACTCGGTGAAACCGCCGATCACGTGCAGTACGGCGGTAAAGCCCTCTTCGCGGAGAATGTCGAGAGCGTAATAGAGGTTGTTGTAATGCCCGTCGTCGAAGGTGATCATAACGGGCTTTTCGGGAAGGTCTCCCTTCCCCATAAGATACGCCTTGACTTCGGCGAGGGTCACGTTTTCGTAGCCTCTCGCTTTCAGTTCGCCGAGGTCGCCACGCAACTGTTCGGGCGTGACGAAATAGACCCCTTTTTGCGTTTTGGAAACCGAATGATACATCAAGACGGGCAGATCGCGGCAGTCCTCTTCTCCCAGGGCAGGGCTCGGTGAGAGCAAACAAAAGAGCATAAAGGAGAGTAAAAGCACCGTGATCGCCTTTTTCATAACAAGGCTAATATGTCCTCTTTACGAGAAAATATGCCCGAGCCTTCGATATTGTTTGCGCGTAGGCGGGCGGGCGTGTTATAATTTTTTCGTGTGACGAAAAAACGGCGCGTGTCACAAGGCGCGTGCGCCACGCATATATCACAAAAAAGCAGAGGAGAGAATATGAAACAAAGCATTTTTAAGGGAGCGGCAACCGCGATCATCACCCCGATGAAGAACGGGGAAGTGGATTTCGACGCCCTGGGCAGGCTGGTCGATTATCAGATCGAGAACGGCATAGACGCCCTCGTCGCGGCGGGAACCACGGGCGAAAGCAGTACCCTAACGGACGAGGAACACGTCGAGGTCATTAAGACCGTCGTGGATCGCGCGGCGGGTAGGGTGCCCGTCATCGCGGGTACGGGCAGCAACGACGCGGCTTATGCGATCAAGCTGTCGCAGGACGCCTGCCGCCTCGGCGCGGACGCGCTCCTCTTGGTCACGCCTTATTACAACAAAGCCACGCAGGCGGGCTTGATCACGATGTATAAGGAGATCGCGGCGAACGTAACGCGCCCGATCATTCTCTACAACGTACCCTCGCGCACCGGCGTGAATATCGAGCCCGCGACCTACGCTGCGCTCGCCGACGTGCCGAATATCGTCGCGATCAAAGAGGCGAACGGCAATATCGGCAAGATCGTGGAGACGATGTCCCTCGTATCCGGCAAGCTCGACCTATATAGCGGCAACGACGACCAGATCGTGCCCTTGATGAGCCTCGGCGGCCTCGGCGTGATCAGCGTATTGTCCAATCTGCTCCCGCGTGAGACTTCCGAACTGTGCCACGCTTTCCTTCGCGGCGACGTCGCGGGGGCGGCGGCGATGCAGTTTAAGTACCACAAGCTCATCGATGTGCTGTTCTGCGAGGTCAATCCGATCCCCGTCAAGGCGGCGATGACCCGTCTCGGATTCGGCGACGGTTCGATCCGTCTCCCACTCACCCCGATGACCGAAGGAAACGAGGCGAAGCTCGTCGCGTTGATGCGCGAAGCGGGCATCGAGGTGTAGTATGACGGTGATCGTACACGGCGCGGGCGGCAGGCTCGGGCAGGAAGTAATAAAGGCGGCGAAGGCGGCGGGACACGCCGTCGTTGCCGTGGATAAGACCGGGACAAGCCCCGAAGAGACGACCTATCGTAACCTCACGGATTACACGGGGGTGGCGGACGTCGTGATCGACTTCTCGTCTCACCTCGCGACCGAGGAACTCCTCGCCTACGTGACGGCGCGGCGCCTGCCTTTGGTGCTCGCGACCACGGGACAGACCGACGACGAAAAGGCGATGATCCGCGAAGCGGCGAAGAAGATCCCCCTCTTTTTCAGCGCGAATATGAGTTACGGCGTGGCGCTTCTCCTCTCTCTCGTGAAGAGGGCGGCGGCGCTCCTTCCCGAAGACGACGTAGAGATCGTCGAGACCCACCACAACCACAAGGCGGACGCCCCCTCGGGTACCGCGCTTATGCTCGCGAACGGCATCTCGGACGTGCTCGGCGGCAGACCGATCGTCAGGGGCAGGAACGGCATTGCCCGCCGCGAAAAGGGCGAGATCGGCATCAGCTCGATCCGCATCGGCAGCGTGGTCGGCAAGCACGAGGTGATGTTCGGCGACGGCGTCGAGACCCTGACCATCACACACGAGGCGCACGACAAGGCGCTCTTTGCCGTCGGCGCGGTGCGCGCCGCGACCTTCCTCGTAGGGCAAAAAGCGGGACTGTACGATATGCAGTCTCTCGTGGAGGCGACCCATGCGTAAGATCGCTTTTACCAAGATGCACGGCGCGGGCAACGATTATATCTATATCGACCTATTTGATTCCCCCCTCGACTTTGACCCGAACGACCTCGCGCGGAAGATGAGTCCGCGGCATTTTTCGGTCGGCGGCGACGGCGTGGTGCTGATCCTGCCGAGCACGCTTGCGGACGCGAAGATGCGTATGTTCAATCTGGACGGCAGCGAGGGCAAGATGTGCGGCAACGCGATCCGTTGCGTTGCGAAATACCTGTCGGATCACGGATTGACGAAGAAAGACGTGATCACGGTGGAGACTCTTTCGGGCATCAAGACGCTCCGCCTTTTTAAGGAGGGCGGCAAGGTCAAGCGCGTTTCGGTCGAGATGGGGGTTGCGAACTTCACGCCCGCCGAGATCCCCGTTCTCTTCGAGAAAACCGAAATGGTGGACGAGCCCGTGACCGTCCTCGGCAAAGAGTATCGTATGACGGCGGTCAGTATGGGCAATCCGCACGCCGTGATTTTCACGACCGGCGTGGCGGCGCTCGATCTTGCGGCGATGGGGCCGACTTTCGAGACTCTGCCGATCTTCCCCGAGCGGGTCAATACCGAATTTGCGGAAATGATCGACGACAAGACGATCTTGATGCGCGTGTGGGAGCGCGGCAGCGGCGAGACCTTCGCTTGCGGTACGGGCGCTTCGGCGACGGTCGCGGCGGCGGTCAAAACGGGGCGCGTCAAGGCGGGGGACGAGGTCACGGTGCGCCTCCTCGGCGGCGACCTCACGATCAAGGTGGATGCGGATTACGCCGTCACGATGACGGGCGGCGCGACCGAAGTATATCAAGGAGTTTACATTTATGATGAAGATTAAGGTGAACGACAATTTCGCACGCTTGAAGGAGAGCTATCTCTTCTCCGAGATCGGCAGGAAAGTCCGCGCCTATCAGGCGGCCAATCCCGATAAAAAGGTGATCCGTATGGGTATCGGCGACGTGACCCTTCCGCTCGCCCCCGTCGTCGTCGAGGCGATGGAAAAGGCGGTCAAGGAAATGGGCGTTAAGGAGACCTTCCGCGGTTATCCGCCCGAGTACGGCTATGCCTTCCTGCGCGACGCGATCAGCGCCTATTACGCCCGCAAAGGGGTCAAGGTGGCATCGGACGACGTCTTCGTCTCGGACGGCGCGAAGAGCGACGTCGGCAATATCGTCGACATTCTCGGCAAGAATACCGTATTGATCCCGTCCCCCGTCTATCCCGTCTATATGGACAGCAACTTAATGAGCGGCAACCGCATCGAACTGCTCGAGGCGGGGGAGGCGGACGGCTTCCTCGGCACGCCCGACCTTCTGGACGGCGAGACCTACGTGATCTATATTTGTTCGCCCAATAACCCCACCGGCGCGGTGTACGACAGGGCGGGGCTCAAAGCGTGGGTGGACTACGCCCTCGCGAGCGGCTCGCTGATTATCTTCGACAGCGCGTACGAGGCGTTTATCAAGGGAGACTATCCCCATTCGATCTACGATATCGAGGGCGCGGAGAAGTGCGCGATCGAGATCTGCTCTTTCTCCAAGATGGCGGGCTTTACCGGCACGCGTTGCGCATGGACGGTGGTCCCCGAGACCCTCGTGACCGAAGACGGATTCAATCTGAAAAAGCTGTGGGCGCGCCGTCAGGCGACCAAGTTCAACGGCGTTTCCTATCCCGTGCAACGCGCGGCGGAAGCGGCTCTCAGCGAAGAGGGCGTTCGCGAGTGCGCGGCGCTCGTCGACTACTATGCCGAAAATGCGAAGATCCTCAGCGAGATGCTGGACCGGAAGGGTATCTTCCATACGGGCGGCGTCTCCTCTCCGTATATTTGGCTGAAATGCCCGAAGGGGATGTCGAGTTGGGACTTTTTCGATCTGTTGCTCGAGAAGGTGCAGGTCGTCGGCACGCCGGGCGAAGGCTTCGGCGAGGCGGGCGAAGGGTTCTTTAGACTCACCGCCTTCTCGGACAGAGAAAGCACGATCGAGGCGGCGAAGCGCTTAGAGACGCTGTTTTGATCGCGGTGGCAGATAGCAGGGCAGATACTTCCTTTCCGCCTTCCCCGTGATCCCGTAAAGGGGGATCGCCCGAGAAGAAAGACGGAAACACATAGATAAGGAGCGAAACACTATGTTACATAAGAATATCGGCATCAATGAAAGCGGGCATTTGACCTTCGCGGGGATAGACGTCGTCACCCTCGCGGAGAAGTACGGCACCCCCTTGATGCTCCTCGACGAGGATAGGATCCGCGAGAACATTCGCGTGTATAAAAGGGCGATGCGTGAGCATTTCGGCGCGGACAGTTTCCCGCTCTTTGCGTCCAAGGCGCTGTGTTTCAAGGGCGTCTATCGCATCGCGAAAGAGGAAGAGATCGGCGTGGACGCGGTCTCGGTCGGTGAACTCTATACCGCAGAGGCGGCGGGGTTCGACCTCGCGAAAGCCTATTTCCACGGCAACAATAAGACCGACGCGGACATCGCGTTCGGCGTGGAGCACGGCGTCGGTACCTTCGTGGCGGACAATGCGGACGAGCTTCGTGCGCTCGAAGCGTATCTTGCGAAAGCGGACAAGCGTCAGCGCGTCCTTTTGCGCATTTCCCCGGGCATTGACCCCCATACCTTCAAGGCGGTCGTGACGGGCAACGTGGACAGCAAGTTCGGTTCCCCGATCGCGACGGGGCAGGCGGAAGAGATCACCCGCCTCGCGCTGTCCTTGCCGCATATCGACCTTGCGGGATTCCATTGCCATATCGGGTCGCAGATCTTCGACCACGAGCCGTTCGTGGACGCGGCGGACGCGATGCTGCGCTTTATCGCACTCATTCGCGCGGAGACCGGCTTTACGCCGACCGAGCTCAATCTCGGCGGCGGGCTTGGCGTGAAGTATGTCGACGGTCAACCCGAGATCGACTACGCCGAAGTCATCGGCGAGATGGCGGCGGTCATCAAGCTCAGAGCCGCGGAGATCGGCATCGACCTGCCGCGCATCGTTCTGGAGCCGGGGCGCTCTCTCGTCGCGGACGCGGGTATGACCCTCTATACCGTCGGCAGCGTGAAGAGCATCACGGGTTATAAAAGCTACGTTTCGATCGACGGCGGTATGCCGGACAACCCCCGCTACGCCCTCTACGAATCGCCTTATACGGTGTATAACGCCTCTCGCGCGAATGCGCCTGCGGACTTCCCGTGCTCGGT
>JAFZZX010000159.1 GCA_017615515.1 Clostridia bacterium | reverse complement strand
GCTACAAGAAGTTCATCATTCCTTCGGAGAACGCCGCCGAAGCGAGTTTCATAAAGGGGATTGAAGCCTATTGCGTCCACACGCTCAAGGAGGCTTGCGAGTTCCTTGAAGGGGACAAAGAGATTCGCCCCGTAGAGAATCGCGACTTCTCGGAAACGAGGAGCGAGGACGGCTGTGACTTGGACTTTTCCGAAGTCAAGGGACAGCGCACCGCCAAACGCGCGATGGAGATCGCGGTCGCGGGCGGACACAATATCCTCTTGATCGGGCCGCCCGGCGCGGGCAAAAGCATGCTCGCGAAATCCGTGGTCGGCATCATGCCCGATCTGACAATCGAAGAGGCGATCGAAGTCACGAAGGTCTATTCCGTCGCGGGACTTCTCGACGAGAAGCTCGGCATCGTGACCAAGCGTCCCTTCCGCACGCCGCACCACACGGCGACCGTTCCGTCCCTCGTCGGCGGCGGCACGAAGGCGAGACCCGGCGAGGTCTCTCTCGCGAATAACGGCGTGCTCTTTTTGGACGAAGTCCCGGAGTACAAACGGCAGGCGCTCGAGACCTTGCGCCAACCGCTTGAGGACGGTGTGATCACGGTCACACGCGTACAACAGACCGTCAAATATCCCGCCAATTTCATGTTGGTCGGCAGTATGAATCCCTGCCCGTGCGGCAACTACGGCTCCAAAAAGCACGTTTGCACCTGCACGCCGCAGGCGATCCGCCATTATCTCAATAAGCTCTCGGGGCCTCTCCTCGACAGGATCGACATACAAGTCGAGGTGGACGCCGTTGAGTTCGGAGAACTCCGCTCCGCGGCGGAAGAGGAGTCGAGCGCCGTCGTCAAGGAGCGCGTGATGCGCGCCCGTGAGATCCAGCATAAGCGCTTCGCACGCTCGTCGATCCACACCAATTCGGATATGAACAATCGACTGATCAAGCAGTATTGTCAGATCCCGACCGAGGCGGAGGATATGATGGAGAGCGCATTCCGCAAGCTGTCGCTTTCCGCGCGTGCGAGTTTCCGCATCTTAAAGGTTGCGCGCACGATCGCCGACCTCGAAGGCAAGCGGGAGATCGAGACGGGGCACGTCGCCGAAGCGATCCAATATCGCTCGCTGGATAGGAAGTACTTTAGCTGATGAGGACATTTACGAGAGAACAGATCGCCATCGTGCGCCTATCTTCGATCGCGGAGTTGTCCTATCGCCAGCGCAAGGCGATCCTCGCTCTTACCGATCATCCGCAGGAGATCTTCGAGCGTCCCGCGGCGTTTCAGGATGCTCTCGCGGCGATCGGCGATTCGGTGTACGCCAAGGTCGCGGATGCGGCGGAGAGTTTCGACGAGGAACGCTTCCTTGCCTATTTAGAGCGGCAGGGCGCTTCGGTGCTCTTTCGGGATGATCCCGATTATCCCGAGCGATTGAACGTCCTCGACGACGCGCCGATCCTGCTCTTCTACAAGGGAGACCTCTCCCTCTTGGGGGACGAGTGCTTTGCGATCGTGGGGACGCGCGCCCCGACGCGCTACGGCAGGGACGTGACGGAGTATTTCGCGGACGAACTGTCCGAAGCGGGCTTTACGATCGTCAGCGGACTGGCTCGCGGCGTGGACGCGGTGGCGCATCGCACGGTGCTTGACCGCGACCGGCGCACGATCGCGGTGATCGGTTGCGGTATAGACAAAGTCTATCCCGCCGAAAACAAAGATCTCTACGACAAGATCGCCGAGGAGGGATTGATCTTGTCCGAATACTTCCTCGGGGCGGAACCTTTACCCTTCCGTTTCCCCGAGAGGAACCGCTTGATCAGCGCGCTCTCGATGGGCGTGCTCGTGACGGAAGCGGGGATCAAGAGCGGTACGATGATCACGGTGGAAGCCGCGCTCGATCAAAATAGGGACGTCTTCTGCGTCCCGGGCAATATCTTCAGCGCGCAGAGCAAGGGAGCGAACGAAATGTTGCACAATCCGCAATGTTTGATCGCGACCTCTGCCGAAGACGTCCTCGCCTTTTATAAGAAAGAGGCGCATCGCCGCGAGGAAGAAGCTGTCAGGCAACTGACCACGGACGAAGTGCTGGTCTATTCGGCACTTTCGGATGAAGATCGCCATTTCGAGGAACTGCTCGATCTGACGGGGCTGACGATGGGCGCTTTATTGGCGACCTTGACCAAACTGGAAGTTCTCGGCGTGATCAAGAAACTTCCGGGCAATTATTACGGACTATAACGCGCTGACAAGCGTGAAAACGGAGCGACAATGAAATTAGTAATCGTAGAATCACCTTCTAAGGCAAAGACCATCGGCAAGTATCTCGGGCAGGGCTATCGCGTCCTCGCTTCGGGAGGACACATCTGCGATCTTCCGGAGAAACGGCTCGGCGTGGACGTCGACAACAGTTTCGAACCGGAATACGTGGTATCCGAGGACAAAAAGCGCGTGATCGCGAGTATGAAGTCCACGATCAAGAACTGTGACGCCGTCTACCTTGCGACCGACCCGGACCGTGAAGGCGAGGCGATCAGTTGGCACTTGCAGAACGAACTCTCTCTCCCCGACGACGAGATCCGTATCGAGTTCAACGAGATCTCCAAGAAGGCGGTGCAAGCCGCTTTGACCAAGCCCCGTCGCATCAATAAAAACCTCGTCGACGCCCAGCAGGCGCGCCGCGTGCTCGATCGCATCGTGGGCTACAAGATCTCGCCCGTGATCTCCAAGAAGATCAAGAAAGGTCTGTCTGCCGGTCGCGTGCAATCCGCCGCGCTCCGCATGGTGGTGGACAGGGAGCGCGAGATCCGCGACTTCAAGCCCGAGGAGTACTGGACGCTTCACGCCTTCTTTAACGGCAAAAAGCCCTTTAAGGCGATCTTTTTCGACGTGGACGGCAAAAAGTTCAAGATCCCGAACAAAGCCGCTCTCGACAAGTTGCTCGCGCAGATCGACGGCAAGGACTACGTCGTAGACGAAGTCAAGCGCAGCGTGCAGAAGGTCATGCCGATGCCACCCTTTACGACCAGTACCTTGCAACAGGACGCGACCACGAAGTTCTCGATGACCGCGCCGCAGGTTATGCAGATCGCCCAACAGCTCTACGAAGGCGTCGAGATCGAGGGGGAAGGGCACGTCGCGCTCGTCACCTATATCCGTACCGACTCGGTGCGCGTCGCTGACGACGCGGTCTGGGCGGCGAAACGCTATATCACCGATAAGTTCGGAGCGGAGTTTTATCCGAAATATCCGAATAAGTTTGCGGTCAAGGAGCAGGCGCAGGACGCACACGAAGCGATCCGCCCGATCTCGCTCGATCGCGATCCCGACTCCTTGAAGACCAAACTTTCTCGCAACCTGTACTTGGTCTACAAGTTGATCTACGACCGCTTCGTCGCCAGCCAAATGGCGCCCGCACAATACGACACCCTCAAGGTGCATCTGAACGCGGTCGGCGACAAGCACCTATTCGGATTCAAGGTGCAGGGCAGGACGATGAAGTTCCCCGGCTTTACCGCCGCATATGCGGACTTCCGTTCGCACGGTAACGAGGACGACGGCGAAGAGAGCGCGCTCCTTCCTGATCTCAACGAGGGGGATAAGCTCGATTTCAAGGAGCTCAAATACGAGCAGAAGTTCACCAAACCCCCGCAGCGCTATACCGAGTCCACGCTGATCAAGGCGATGGAAGAGAACGGGATCGGCAGACCGAGCACCTACGCGTCGATCCTCAGCGTGATCGCGAAACGCGCCTATACCGAGAAGGAAGGCAAGGCGCTCAAGGCGACAGAACTCGGCGAGACCGTCTGCGACGCGATCGTCAAGTATTTCCCCGACATTATGGATCTCAAGTTCACCGCAAAGATGGAGAAGGAACTCGACGAGATCGAAGAGGGCAGGAAATGGCAGGACCTGATCGGTGCGTTCTATCCCGGTTTCATCGCCGAGGTCAAGAGGGCGTTTTACGACGGATCCGCCGTCAAGCGCGAAGAGATCGTTTCCGATGTCAAGTGCGACAAATGCGGCGCCATGATGGTCGTCAAGGAAGGGCGTTTCGGCAAGTTCCTCGCTTGTCCGAATTATCCCTCTTGCAAGAATATCCTTTCCGCGGACAACGAGGTGGTCGGCACCTGTCCCCTCTGCGGAAAGCCCGTGACCAAAAAGCATAGCAAGGCGGGCAAGATCTTCTACGGTTGCTCGGGCTATCCGACCTGCAAGTTCGCGAGTTGGGACATTCCCGCGCCGCACCTCTGTCCGAAATGCAAGAATACGATGATCGTGAAGAAGAGCAAGGGCAAGACCCTATACGTCTGCACCTCTTGCAAGTACGAAGAGGAGAAATGAAAGTTACTGTCGTCGGCGGCGGACTCGCGGGATCGGAGGCGGCGTACGCGCTCTTGAAACGCGGCTTCGAGGTCGTGATGTACGAGATGCGTCCCGATAAGAGCACGCCCGCGCATAAGACGGGCGCCCTCGCGGAACTGGTCTGCTCGAACAGTTTAAAAAGCGAACTCTTGTCGACGGCGAGCGGCACCTTGAAAGAGGAGATGAAACTCTTTGACAGCGTGGTGCTGCGCGCGGCGGAAGGAGCGCGCGTCCCTTGCGGCGGAGCGCTCGGCGTGGAGCGAGAGATATTCTCTCGCGAAGTGGAGAAGATCCTATCTTCCTTCTCGGGGTTCACCCTCGTCAGGGAAGAGGTCACCTCGATCCCCGAGGGTGGCGTGACCATTCTCGCGACGGGACCCTTGACAAGTGAGAAGATGGCGGCGGCTCTTGCCGACGTGACGGGAGAGGACTACCTCAATTTCTTCGACGCAGCGGCGCCCATCGTGACGGCGGACAGCGTCGATCCCGATCATTCCTTTTTCGCCTCGCGCTACGGCACGGGCGACGCGGACTACCTGAACGCGCCGATGAATAAGGAAGAATACCTCGCCTTTTACGAGGCGTTGACCACAGCCGAACGCGCCAAGCAGGAAGTGGACGGCAACTATTTCGAAGGCTGTATGCCGATCGAGGTCATGGCGGAAGGGGGTGTGGATTGCCTTCGGTTCGGACCGCTCCGTCCTGTCGGGTTGCGCCACCCCGTGACGGGCGAAAAGTATTACGCCGTCTTGCAGCTCAGGAAGGAGAATGCGGCGGGCGACCTATACAATCTCGTCGGGTTCCAGACGGGGCTGACCTTCCCCGAGCAGAGGCGGGTCTTCGGATTGATCCCCGCGCTTCGCGAGGCGGAGTTCGTCCGCTACGGCGTGATGCACCGCAATACCTTCGTGAACGCGCCGAAAGTTCTGGACGCGGAGTTCCGCGTGAAGGGGCGAGAGGGCGTCTACGTCGCGGGACAACTGTCGGGCGTGGAAGGATATATGGAGAGCGCGATGAGCGGTATGATCGCGGGCTTGTCCGCGGCGGCGCGCTTGTCGGGCAGGGCGTTCGAGCCGTTCCCCGAGACCACCGTTATGGGAGCGCTCACTCGCTATATTTCGACTGAAAACAAGGATTTTCAGCCGATGAACGCAAACTTTGGGATCTTGCCGCCCCTTGAGGCAAGGATCCGTGACAAGCTCGCGCGCAAGACCGCCTATGCACAGCGTGCGATCAAGGATATGACAGCGTACGCCGCTCGCTACGAGCGCGCGTAAAGGAGGAAATATGGAGTTTAAGGGTACTACGATCTGCGCCGTGAAGAAAGACGGCGTCACCGTGATCGCCGGAGACGGGCAGGTCACGATGGGCGAAAGCGTGGTCTTCAAGGCGAACGCGGTCAAGGTCAAACGTATTTACGGCGGCAAGGTGGTCGTCGGTTTCGCGGGGAGCGTATCGGACGCGTTCTCGCTCAGCGAGAAGTTCGAGAAGATGCTGCAAAAGTTCAGCGGCAATTTGATGCGCAGCGCGGTGGAACTCGCCGAGCTGTGGCGCAACGACAAGATGCCCCGTCAGCTTCAGGCGATGCTGATCGCGGCGGATAAGGACAACCTTTTGGTGCTCTCCGGCACGGGCGAAGTCATCGATCCCGATTCGGGCGTCTGTGCGATCGGGAGCGGCGGCAACTACGCGCTCGCGGCGGCACGCGCTCTCTACGACGTTCCCGGCATGGGCGCGGAAGAGATCGCTCGTCGCGCGATGAAGATCGCGTCGGATCTGTGCGTATTTACCAACGGCAATTTGACCGTGGAGGTGCTGTGATGGAACTTTATACCCCGAGAGAGATCGTCGAAGAACTCGACAAATACATCATCGGTCAGGCAGAGGCGAAGCGTATGGTCGCGGTCGCTCTGCGTAATCGCTATCGTCGCAGTCGCCTGGACGACAAGACGCGCGAGGAGATCACGCCGAAAAACATCATTATGAAAGGACCGACGGGCGTCGGTAAGACCGAGATCGCCCGCCGTCTCGCCAGGCTCGTGAAGGCTCCCTTCGTCAAGGTCGAGGCGACCAAGTTCACCGAAGTCGGCTACGTCGGCAGAGACGTAGAGTCGATGGTCAGAGACCTCGTGGAAGCGGCGATCCGCCTCGTGAAGGAAGAGCGCTACGAGGAGATCAAGCCCCGCGCGACGCAACTAGCGGTGGACAAGCTCGTCAAGGTGATCCTCCCGATCCGCAAG
>JAFZZX010000158.1 GCA_017615515.1 Clostridia bacterium | reverse complement strand
TATAGTACAAGATACGCTCGGACGTCGTGGTCTTACCCGCGTCGATGTGCGCCATGATGCCTATATTTCTGGTTTTTTCAATCGGGTTCTCTCTCATCTTTATCCTACCAACGATAGTGAGCGAATGCCTTGTTGGCTTCTGCCATACGATGCATCTCGTCTCTCTTCTTCACTGCGTTGCCCACGCCGTTCGCCGCGTCCATGAGCTCGCCCGCAAGCCTCTGGTCGCTCGTCTTCTCGCCGCGCTTCCTCATCGAAGCAACGAGCCAACGAATGCCCAAAGTTTGCCTTCTTTCTTCGCGGATCTCCTGCGGGACCTGATAGGTCGCGCCGCCGACCCTTCTCGCCTTCACCTCGACCTGGGGCATCGCGTTGGCAAGCGCCTTCTTGAACACCTCGATCGCACCGGTTCCGGTCTTTTCCTCTACGATATGAAATGCCCCGTAAACGATGCTTTCCGCCGTTCCCTTCTTACCGTCGAGCATGATCTGGTTGACCAACTTGGTCACGACCTTGTCGTTGTAAATCGGATCGGGGAGCACGTCACGCTTGGGCACACCACTTCTTCTTGGCATACTGAATTATCTCCTTATATAGTATTCTTGAAACAATTGATTATTTGGGTTTCTTTGCGCCGTATTTGCTGCGGGCTTGCTTACGCTTCGCCACGCCTGCGGTATCGAGTGCGCCACGCACGATGTGATACCTGACACCAGGCAAATCTTTCACCCTGCCACCACGGATCAGGACGACGCTGTGCTCTTGCAGGTTGTGGCCGATACCGGGAATATAGACGGTACCTTCCATTCCGTTGGAGAGGCGCACCCTCGCGATCTTACGCATAGCGGAGTTCGGCTTCTTAGGCGTGGTGGTCGTGACCGACAGACAGACGCCGCGACGTTGCGGGCAGCTCTGAAGGATAGGAGCGAGAGTCTTGGACTCCTGCTTTTCTCTACCGTGCCTAATAAGTTGATTGATTGTTGGCATATACTACCTCCTTATAGTCTTGCGCTTCACTCCCGTCAACCCATTGGGAGATCCGCAATCTGCGCCCGAAGGCGCGTGCATGTCGAAGTTGCCTTCGCTTTCAACTGCCGAGCCTACCTGACCAGTCCCACGACCGCCGCGCCGACGTCGATCCGCATCGTTCTGCCGAGTTCCGCCATTTCGGGACCCTTCTTGAACTCTACGTCCTTGCCGCGCGCTTCGCCGTGAAGCCTATCAACGATAAACCCTTCACAGTCGGACGACACTATTACACACCATACCGTGCCGTCTGTAATACCCCGCAAAACCTGCTTCAGCCCAACAAGCTTTTTGGGAGAATTATCGATTAACTTTTTATAATCGTCAGCCACGTTTTCTCCTTTGATGACGACAAAATAACTTGCAATTGCTCGCAAGTTCTTTTATTTTATCAATTTTGAGGCGAGTAGTCAAATAAATAACGGCAATTTTTCATCCCGAAACAGAGTTTTTTTGCGTTGTTTTTCTCGACGCGCGAAAACTCTTTTTCAGGGCACAATCGGCATGATCGGATCAAATCCCGCTTTTCAAAAAAAGAAGACCAACCCCCATATCGCCCATTGCCGCCGAGGCATCAATTCAATTTCAGTCTTATGGCGGGCACTACCCCGTAAAAAACATAATAGGCGGTCGCGCGGCGGAACGAATGACCCTCGGCATCGGCGCCCATAATCGAAGCGCTAAACTCACCTTTGCCGGGATAGGGAGAGCGAAACCACCAATCGGCGCCTCCCTCGCAACCGGGAATATCAACGCAAAAATAACCTCCTTGCGCCTTCATATAGTCGGTAGTCTGTAAGCGACGCTTCCGATCGTCTTTGTTGATGTTGGTACTGTTAAACTTGTATTCTTTCCTCATGGCTTCCTGGTAGCTGATGAGGTAGACGTAATCCTCCGTATCCTCACAAGCATTATCATTCTTTCCTTTGTTATATTTAGTAGGAAATGCGTCGGGATTGGTACTTCTTGCGCTGTTGTCTACCGTAGTCAGGACGATCGCGCCCTTCTGCCGATCATCAAACGCCGTACGATAGAATTCGTTGTTCAGCCAAGAGCGAATCCAACTGTAAAGATAATTGTTAGCCGTGATCCCGTTCGGCGTTCCCTCTTCTTCGTTGTAAACAAACCCCTCTTTTTCCGAATAACGATTTACATACGCTTGCGCGTCGAGCGCCTTCTCGCTCATAAGAAAAGCCGTATCTGTCGACTGATCGAGAATACGCCATTCGATCGGCTCAAACTTAAACCAATAGACGTATCCCTGTTCGTAACCGTTTCTGTATTGGATGGACTCTTCTTTATCGGCGGGTCCTTTCGTCCATTTCGGCCTGTATGACGTAAAATATACCCCACGATACCTCGCGCCTTTGTGGTCAAGGTCTATAAACCACATAAAGTCAACGTCGTTCTTCCCTTCGATATAATACTTATAAGAAGTCCATTTTTGAGGATTGCTTGCGGTGGGGAGTTCTCCGGCTGCGCTTGTCAACGCGTCAATAATCGAACGGCTCTTGACCTCGCTTTGCGGATAGGATCCGAAATAGATCGTTTTATCGCCCTTTCTCCTAAACAACGGCTCAGAAAGATTGACCGTGCTTTTTGTCGTCGTTGAATTCGGCTCCTTCTTCAAATCGGTCGTCGGTTGTTCGCCGTTGATCCTGCTTTGCGCTTCTGCGATCTGCCGCTCGAGTTCTTGGATGCGTTCCTTTTCACGAAGAGCGGCGAGTTGACTCTCCAGCTCCTCTATGCGCTTTTGTTCCGGCGTCTTAGTCTCAACGGGCGTTGGTGCCGGCGCGGGAGTTTTCTTGCGAAATCTTGAACCACAGGAAGCACAAACGTAGTGCCCCTCTTCGTACTCTGTTAATTCATTACCACATTTTGGACACTTCATATCCGCTCTCCTTTCGTAGATATTGGGTCACCCTAATTGTAACATATCTTGGCAACAACCGTCAATGAGTCCCGAACGACAAACTCGCCTTGGCGTCCAAGGTGTCTTCCGCGAGGGCGGAACCGTCGCCGTAGCGGATTTGAAGGTAGGCTTCCATCGCGATCATCGCAGCGTTGTCGGTGCAGGTCTCTTTGGTCGGGAAATGGGCGCGCAAAACACGCTTTTCGCATGCTTCCGTCAGCGTCTTTCGGATCTCGCCGTTCGCGCCGACGCCGCCCGCGAGCGCAACGTCCTTGAGGTCGTATTCCTTCGCCGCACGAACCGCCGCCTTGACCAGCATCTCCGCAACCGCGCTCTGGAAAGAGAACGCCACGTCCGCCTTGTTGATATCTTCGCCGCGTTGCTCCGCGGTATGCACGTAATTGATGACCGAGGTCTTGATGCCGCTGAAAGAAAAATCGTACGGGTTTTCGGTCTTGGGAACGGGGATATAGACGGTGCGAGCGCCGCCCTTCGCCGCACGTTCGATCTCGGGACCGCCGGGGTACGGCAGGGACAGTACGCGCGCAACCTTATCGAAAGCCTCGCCCACCGCATCGTCCATCGTGCCGCCGAGATAAGTAAAAGAGGTGTACTCGTCCACGCGAACGACGGCGGTATGCCCGCCCGAGACGATCAGCCCGATATACGGGGGCTTGAGATCGGGATCGGCGAGATAATTCGCCGCGACGTGTCCGCGAATATGATTAACTTTTATAAGGGGTTTGTCGAGGGCGAAAGAGAGCCCTTTCATATAGCTGACGCCGACCAGGAGCGCGCCCAAAAGACCCGCGCCGTAGGTGACCGCGAAGCAGTCCGCGTCCGCCGCCGTGATCCCCGCCTTGTCGAGCGCCTCTTTGACGACCGGTTCGACGTTCAAAACGTGATTGCGGCTCGCGATCTCGGGCACGACGCCGCCGTATTCTTTATGGATCGCGATCTGAGACGAAATGACCGAGGAAAGCACGCGCCCGTCCCTAAGGACCGCGCACGCCGTCTCGTCGCAGGAGCTTTCCAGCGCGACGACCGTGATACTGTCTTTTGCTTTGAGTTCCTCGAAGGTCATCTTACGCCTTCTTCAAATACTCCACGATGAAGTCTTGCAATTCGCCGTCCATGACCGCCTGCACGTTGGCGTTCTCGTAGCCGGTGCGGTGGTCCTTAACGAGAGTGTACGGGCAGAAGACGTAGGAACGGATCTGACTGCCCCACTCGATCTTTTTGAGATCGCCTTTCAGGGACTGTTCGTACTCCATCTGCTCGCGCTCCTTGAGTTCTACGAGCTTACTCATCAGCATCCGCATCGCGACCTCGCGGTTCTGGATCTGACTGCGCTCGTTTTGGCAAGCGACGATGATGCCGGTCGGGATATGCGTGATGCGGATCGCGGACTCGGTCTTATTGACGTGCTGACCGCCCGCGCCGCCGCTACGATAGGTGTCCACTTTGAGGTCCTCTTGACGGATCTGGATCTCGGTCTCGTCCTGAATGACGGGCATAACTTCCAAGGAAGCGAAAGAGGTATGGCGGCGGCTGTTCGCGTCGAAGGGAGAGATGCGGACGAGACGATGCACGCCCTTCTCCGCCTTTAGATAGCCGTAGGCATTGTCGCCGTCGATCTCGAAGCTGACGCTCTTGATGCCCGCTTCGTCGCCGGGGAGCATATCGAGGACTTTGGTCGAGTAGCCGCGCTTTTCGGCGTAGCGACAGTACATACGGAAGAGCATACTGCACCAGTCCTGCGCCTCGGTGCCGCCCGCACCGGCGTGCAACGTCAAGATCGCGTCGCAACCGTCGTGTTTGCCCTTGAGAAGCGCGGCGATCTTCATCTGCTCCGCCTCTTCGGACAGCTTCGCGAGTTCCTCTTCCACACCCGGGAGTTCTTCGAGGGCTTCCTCGCTCTCCGCGAGTTCGATCAAGACGGCAATATCTTCCGCCTTGGCGCGGAGCTTCGCGACCTTGGCGAGTTTGTCGTCCACCTGCTTGAGCTCCTTATTGACGCGCTGGCTCTTCGCCTGATCGCTCCAAAAGCCCTCTTCGTTCTGCGCCTCTTCCAGCTCTGCCTTGCGCGCTTCGAGCGCGGTCAGGTCGAGGGCGTCGGCAACTTCTTCTATGACCTCGCGGAGCGCCGCGAGTTTCTGTTTGCTTTCGTCGAATTCTACCATAATCTTAACCGTTTTTCCCGCAACAATTCTTGTATTTTTTCCCGCTTCCGCAGGGGCAAGGATCATTCCTGCCGACCTTTTTCTGTCTGCCGTCGACGGATTCTCTGTCCGACAGCGCGGCATTCTGCTCTTCGGGCAGGAACATCAATTTCAAATTACCGAAGACCGACAGCACCGTTTCTCTGCGAATGTTCTCACTCATCTTGTCGAACAACTCGAAGCCTTCGCTCGCGTAGCACATCACGGGGTCTTTATTGCCGAGCGCACGGAACTGGATGCCGTTGCGGAGCTCTTCCATCGCGACCATCTGTTCTTTCCAGTTGCGATCGACGACGTTCAGCATAATCGCTTTTTCGAGCCAGGACAGGGTCACCGTCCGCCTCGCGACTTCCGCCTTGACCGCCTCTCTGTCAAACATAACGTAGACGTCGTGTTTGACGTAATACGGGTTGCCCGCCTCGTCTTTCACCTTGATCGTGCCGTTTCGTTTGATATAGACGTTGGTTTTTGACTCTTGCTTTTTCTTCTCGTAGAAAGCGATCGCCGCGTCGCTGACTTCGTCGACGATCCTTTGGAAACTCAGGTGCGACGCGAGTTCTTTATCGACGACGTTACTGCCCCAAGGCAACAGCTTCCTCTCGATCTCCAAATTGATCTTGTCGTAATTCCACAAAACGTAATCCTGATTGTAGTCGATCAGGTCGGAGAGGATCTCCGCCACGATCTCAGGGACCATCTTCACGATCTCCTCGTGTACGTCGTCGCTCTCTAAGACCTTTCTCCTCTCCGCGTAGATGATCTCGCGCTGGCGGTTCATCACGTCGTCGTAAGCAAGCACGCTTTTACGAAGGGAATAATGATAATTCTCCACCTTGCTTTGCGCCCGCTTGATCATCGAGGTCACCATCTTGCCGGAAAGCGCGCCTTCCGCCTTTGCCATCGTGGACTGCACGATACCGAACAGGCTGTTATCCTTGCCGAAGATACGCAAAAGGTCGTCCTCGAGCGAAATGTAGAAGATCGACGATCCGACGTCCCCCTGTCTGCCGCTACGACCGCGGAGCTGGTTGTCGATGCGCCTGCTGTCGTGGCGTTCTGTGCCGATCACGCGGAGACCGCCCGCGGCAAGCACGATCGGCTTGTCCTCTTCGGCTTCTTTTCTATGCTTCTCCAGCAGTTCGTTGTATCTGTCGCGGATCTTGTCCAAGATGGGATCGCTCGTTTCGCGGAGCGGATTGATCGCGTCGCTGATGAAACGGCTCATCTGTTCGCTGACTTTGTCGTACAACGCCTTTTCGAGCGCCTCCGCCTTGATTTGTTCGGAGCCGTTGCCGCCGAGGAAGTCCCTCTTTTGCTTTCTGTTCAAACTCTCGTAAAAACGGTCGACGCCCTCTTTAATCTTTTTCAAGGTGGCGTCAAGCGGTGTATCGTCCGTACGCGGCGCCTTTTGGGCGATGGCGCAAAACTCCTGCGTGAGTTCCACGCGCGCGAAGTATTCGGGGTTGCCGCCGAGCAGAATGTCGGTACCGCGGCCCGCCATATTGGTCGCGATCGTGACCTGTCCGGAGCGGCCCGCCTGCGTGACGATCTCCGCCTCGCGCCTGTTGTTGATCGCGTTCAAGACCTCGTGCGGGATCCCCTCTTTGGTCAAAAGATCGGAGAGTTCCACCGACTTCTCGACCGAGGTCGTACCCACCAAAACGGGTTGTTTCCTCGCGTGGCAATCCTTGATGTCCGCGACGATCGCGTCCAGCTTGGACTGCCTGTCGGGCAAAATCACGTCTTCTTGATCCACCCGTTGCAGAGGCTTGTTGGTCGGGATCGAAACGATGTCCAGAGAATAGGTCTTTTTGAACTCGGTCTCTTCTTCCTTTGCCGTACCGGTCATACCGGAGATCTTGTTATACAGCCTGAAGAAGTTTTGCAAACTGATGGACGCCAAGGTCGCCGTCTCGTTGCGGATCGGCAGATTTTCCTTCGCCTCGACCGCCTGATGCAACCCGTTGTTGAGCCGTCTGCCGACCATCAAGCGACCGGTAGCCTCGTCGATCAAGACCACTTCGCCCTTTGCTCTGTCGACTGCGTAATCCACGTCCTTTTTCAAGATATAGTTTGCGCGGAGCGCGTTGTTGATGAAATGCAGCAGATCGGCGTTCAGCGTGTCCCCTACCTCTCCGAGATCGGCGGGATCTCCCGCTTCGTCGGTCTCGACCTCCTCGGTGGGATGGCTTTCTTCGACGGCTCTTTTTCCGAAGAAGAGCTCCGCTTTCTCCACGCCTCTATCGGTCAACGCGATCGTGTTTTTCTCCTCGTTGATCTCGTAGTCCTCTTTCGTGCATTGTTTGGCAAATCGTTGCGCCGCAATGTACATCTGTTCCCGTTCGGCGGGTTGTCCCGAAATGATCAAAGGGGAACGCGCCTCGTCGATCAAAATGCTATCCACCTCGTCGATGATCGCGAAGTTCAGTTCGCGCTGGACGAGG
>JAFZZX010000157.1 GCA_017615515.1 Clostridia bacterium | reverse complement strand
GTTTGCCCAGAATGCCGCCCTTCTGCTCTTTCAGATAGGTGTAGAGCGGAGACTCTTCCTTGCCGTTCACCTTGATCTTCTCGAACTGGCGGAACTTGATGCCGAAGCGTCCGATGCAAAAGTCCGAGATCTCACTCGCCGTGCCGGGCGCCTGTCCCGCAAATTGGTTGCAGGGAAAATCAAGGATCTCGAAACCGTCATTCGCGTACTTTTCGTATAGTTGTTGTAAACCTGCGTATTGCGGCGTAAATCCGCAACCCGTCGCCGTATTCACGATCAAAAGCACCTTGCCTTGGTACTCGGACAAGGGGACTTCCACTCCCTTGTTGTCCCTAACGGTATAATCATAGATCGACATCGTGTACCCTCCTTAACGAAATCTTCCGCTTTCAGTATAACAAATCATTCTTTCTTTTGTCAAAACGAAAAAAAGTCGCACCTGCGCGCGGGGAATGTGTTATAATAGGTGATATGGACAACAAAACTCCTCTTTCGGTAAAAAACGCGCGTTATCTCGCGGTGGATATCGGCGCCTCGTCGGGACGGCATATCGTCGCCTCTCTTACGGACGGCAAACTGACGATGCGGGAAGTCTATCGCTTCCGCAACGGCGTGACAGACAAGGACGGACGGCTCTACTGGGACGCGGAGCGCCTTTTCGGCGAGATCGTGGCGGGGCTGAAAGCCGCGGCGGAAACGGGGCTGACCCCCGATTACGTCGGCATCGACACCTGGGCGGTGGACTACGCGCTCCTCGATGAAAAGGACGAGCCGATCGGCGAAGTATTCGCCTATCGCGACAAGAGAGGCGCGGCGGTCAAGGAGCAGGCGCACGCCGTCCTGGACTTCCCCACGCTCTACCGCAAGACGGGCATTCAGTACGCCCCGTTCAATACCCTCTATCAACTCTACGACGACAAACTGACGGGTAGGCTCGACAAGGCGCAGACCTTCTTGATGCTACCCGACTATTTCCATTATCGCCTGACGGGCGTCAAACGGCAGGAATATACCAATGCGACCTCGACGGGTATGGTAAATGCCCTGACCCACCGTTGGGACGAGGAAATACTCGCAAAGTTCGGTTTCCCGAAAGCGCTGTTCGGCGATCTGTCGCAACCCGGGAGCAAGGTCGGCACCTTCCTGCCCGAGATCCGCGAAGCGGTCGGCTACGACGCGACGGTGATATTGCCCGCAACGCACGACACCGCGAGCGCGGTACTTGCCGCGCCCGTGACCGACGGCGCGCCCTATCTCTCTTCGGGCACTTGGTCTCTCCTCGGCACGGAAGTCGCCGTCGCGCACACCGAAGAAAAGGCGATGCGTTACAACTACTCCAACGAGGGGAGCGTGGACTACGCGTTCCGCTGTCAAAAGAACATCATCGGACTATGGATGATCCAGGAAGTCCGTAAGGAGCTCGGTGAAAAATACTCTTTCGCAGAGCTTGCGGAGATGGCGAGAAAGGAGCCGAACGACAAATTGCTTGACCTCGCCGATCCCCGCTTCCTCGCGCCGAAAAGCATGATCGCCGAGATCGAAGGCGCAGTCGGCAAGCAGAGCGTCGGCGCCCTCGCCTATACGGTCTTTCGCTCTCTCGCACGCACTTATAAAGAGGCTATAGGCGAACTCGAGGGCGTGATCGGCAAACGCTACGACACCCTGCACGTGATCGGTGGCGGATGCCAAAACGCCCTGCTGAACGAGCTCACCGCCCGTGAAACGGGCAAACGGATCACGGTCGGACCCGTAGAGGCGACCGCGATCGGCAACTTGATCGCACAGATGATCGGGGCGGGAGAGATCAAAGATCTCGACGCCGCCCGTGAGATCGTGAAATCTTCATTCGACATAACGGAGGTAATCATCAATGGATAGGTACGAAAGCGCAAAACAACTCTACGCCGCCGCGGGCGTGGACGCCGAAAAGGCGCTCGCCGCCCTCAAGGAGATCCCGATTTCGGTGCATTGCTGGCAGGGAGACGACGTGATCGGTTTCGACGGCGCGGATTCGCTGTCGGGCGGCATCCAGACCACGGGCAATTATCCGGGTCGCGCACGCACGCCCGAAGAACTGCTCGCGGACATTCGCAAGGCGTTCTCCTTAATGCCCGGCAAAAAACGGCTGAACGTACACGCCTGCTACGCCTTCCTCGGCGAAGACAAGGGCAAGGTGGATCGCGACCGCTATTCTTACAAGCATTTCGAGCGTTGGGTGACCTTCGCGAAGGAACTCGGATTGGACGGCGTGGACTTCAATCCCACCTTCTTCGCCCATCCGATGGTGAAGGACGGACTGACCCTCTCGTCGCCCGACGAGACCGTGCGCCGTTTCTGGGTGGAACACGGCAAACGCTCCTTGGAGATCGCGGCGGAGATGGGCAAAGCGTTCGGCAAACCCTGCCTCGTCAATATCTGGATCCCCGACGGATTCAAGGACGTGCCCGCAGATAGGCTCGGCCCCCGTCTCAGGCTCCAGAAGTCGCTCGACGAGATGCTCGCCTCGTACGATAAAAAGTACGTGATCCCCGCCGTGGAAAGCAAAGTCTTCGGTATCGGGGTGGAGAGCTACACCGTCGGCAATAACGAGTTTTATCAAAACTACGCGGCGACGCGCGGCGTGTGCTGTCTGCTCGACAACGGGCACTATCATCCGACCGAGGTCGTCTCGGACAAGATCCCCTCTCTGCTCGCCTTTTACGATAAGGTGGCGCTGCACGTGACCCGCCCCGTCCGTTGGGACAGCGACCACGTCGTCCTGTTCGAGGACGAGCTGAAAGAGATCGCAAAGGAGATCGTCCGCAACGACGCGACCGAAAAGGTTATGATCGGTCTCGATTACTTCGACGCGTCGATCAACCGTCTGTCCGCCTGGGTGACGGGTCAGCGCTCGATGCAAAAGGCGCTTCTCTACGCCCTACTTCTCCCTAACGAGTCCCTAAAAGACCTGCAAGACGCAGGCAACTTCACCCGCCTGATGGTCGAACAGGAAAAGGCGAAAATGCTCCCCTTTACCGACGTGTGGGCGGAATATCTGAAACGCCAAAATCTCAGCGAAAACTACTACGACGAGATCGCCCTCTACGAAGAGAGCGTTCTGAAAGCGAGGCAATAAAATGAAAGACATATTGACTGCAAAGTTCATAAAGGAAATGTGTGACACCACGGCGAATATGTATCGCCTCGGGTGGGACGAGAGAAACGGCGGAAACATCAGCCTGCTCCTCGACGAAAAGGACGTGGCGGAATACCTCGATCTCAACAAGGTGATCCGCGAGATCCCGATCGGGTTCGAGGCGAAACCGCTCGCGGGCAAGATCTTCCTCGTGACCGGCACGGGCAAATACTTCAAAAACGTCGCGGGCGATCCCGAGAACAACCTCGGCGTCGTGCGCATCAAGGCGGACGGCGAGACCGCGGAACTCCTGTGGGGCTACGCAGACGGCGGCAGATTCACCTCGGAGTTCCCCGCGCATATGATGAGCCATATGGCGCGCCTCGCGGTCGACCCCAATAACCGCGTCGTGATGCATTGCCACCCGACAAACCTCCTCGCGATGAACTTCGTCCACGAGCTGGACGACCGCGCCTTTACCCGCTCGCTGTGGCAGATGTGCACCGAATGTATCGTGGTCTTCCCCGACGGCGTCGGCGTCCTGCCTTGGATGCTGTGCGGCACCAACGAGATCGGAGAAGCGACCGCGAAGAAGATGAACGACTACCGCGTGGTCGTATGGGGACTGCACGGCGTGTACGGCGCAGGTAAGGATATGGACGAGACCTTCGGATTGATCGAAACGGTCGAGAAAGCCGCCGAGATCTATATGAAGACCGCGCATCTCCCGCGCCTTAATACGATCACGGACGAGGACCTCGTCACGATCGCCAACCATTTCAAGGTCAATTACCGCAAGGATTTCATCGATTGACCATGGATTCGGCGAAAAGGATCTACAACGGATTTCAGACGGAAAACGCTTTCGAAGTGAAGCGTTTTCTTTCTCCCGACGACGCCTATTCGCCGATCTATACCTGGATGTGGAACGCCCGCCTGTCGCGGGAAGAGACCGACCGCCAAATCGAAGAAATGCGGCGGCTGGGGATCAAACGATTCTATATCCTGCCGATGCCGAAATCCTTTCGACCGACCTCTTTTCCGACTCCGCTCGAACCCGAGTATCTTTCGGACGGATATTTCGAGGAATATCGTTATGCGCTTGACCGCGCAAAAGAGGCAGGCATGAGCGCCTGGCTCTACGACGAAGGCGGCTGGCCGAGCGGCGGTGCGTGCGGGCAGGTTATGCTCGCCGATCCGACCCTCGTGCAGGAGCATATCGAACTCCGCGAAAAAACCGTCCGCAAAGGCGAGACCTATCATCGGCAACCTGACGTCGAAGCCGCTTTTTTCGGAAATATCCGCATATCACAAGGATCTATTATCCCAAATGACGGCACGGTGGACGAGTACGTTCGCGTCAATACGTCCTTTCCTATCGTGTCTTCCGCAGACCTTCCCGACATAACCAAAGCGGGGGCGAGCGAGACCTTCATCAAACTGACCCACGAAAGGTACGCGAAAAGCGTCGGCGACCTCACGAAGGCGGGCGTCACCGCCCTCTTCACCGACGAGCCGACCGCACCACGCCCCTTCCCCTATACGGACGAGATCAAAGCGCTCTTCCGTAAAAGGTTCGGCGAGGAGATCGAAGACCATCTGCCCGTCCTACTCGGAAGGGTGAAACCGTCGAAAAGATCCGCGGAAATCAAGATCGCCTTTTACGATATGTTGAGCCGCCTTTTCATAGAGAGGTTCCTCGATAAAGAAAAGGGATGGGCGCATCGGATGGGGCTTGCTTACGTCGGGCATCTCGACAAGGACGACGAAGCGAACGGCTCGGTCACGGGCGGTAATTTCGGACTGCTCCGCGCGCTCCGCGTCTTCGACGTGCCGGGGGTGGACGCGATCCGCAGACAGATATTCCCGCCGAAAGGCAAGCGCGGGCTGTACGGAGAAAATAAGTTCTTCGTGCGATACGCCTCTTCCGCGGCGGCGCAAACGGGCGGCAGACACGCCCTCAGCGAGTCTTTCGCCGTATACGGCGCGGGCGTCTCCTATGATGAAATGCGTTACGTTATGAACTTTCAGGCGATGCGCGGCGTGAACGTCATGAACCTGATGGTCGTCCCCTACGGCAGAAAAGGCTATCTGCAAGCGGGACTTTTGCCACACTTCACCGAAGAGACCTATCCCGACCTATCTGATTTCAACCTGTACTTGACCCGACTGTCCTACCTTTTCTCGCTCGGAGAACGCAGGGCGGACGTCGCCCTCTACTACCCGATCCAAGACGGGATCGCGGGGAATACGGACGCCTTGAAGGAATACGAAAAGGCGGGGAGCGAACTCGAAGCGCGCCGCATCCTCTTCGACGTCATCGACGACGACCTGCTCACGGGGGCGGATCCCCGCGCGCTCGAACGGGGCATGATCGGAGCCGGGCGCGCACGCTATACGACGGTGGTATTGCCTTCGGCGCAATACTTGTCCGAAGACGCGATCCAACGCCTATCCGCCTTCCGAAAAAACGGCGGCACGGTGCTATCCTACTCAAAAGAGCTCGCCGAAACGCTCGGAGCAAGCCTTGTGCGTGATCTCAGCGCGCTCCCGTCGCCCTGCCCGCTACACGGCGCGGACGGCATATCCTATGCAGAGAGCGTGACGATGGACGGCAAACTCTCCTTCCTGATGAACGAAAACGACGACGCACGAACGCTCCGCATCCCGACGAGCGGGAGAGCGCCCTACCTGATCGACCCTGCCTCGGGGAAGGTCGTTCGCACCGAAGAAAAAGGCGGCGCCATCGAGATCACGCTCGAATCGGGCGAGATAATTTGTCTGTATGATACCAACCGCATGATCGAGGCGGAAGCGCCATTCCGAGAGATGGGAACCTTAGAACTCACAGATTTCACTTACCGCCCGACCTCTCGCTTGACGATCGGCGAGACGACCGAACGAAGCAAAATCGATGCGGAAGAACTCCCTTTGACGGCGGACGGCGGATTCGAAAAAGACTTTTCGGGAAGCGTCCTCTATCGGACGACCTTTGTTCTGCCGCAGGGGGTCACGCGCGCGGTGCTCGACCTCGGTAAAGCAGAAGGAGCGGCGGAAGCCACGCTCAACGGCGTTTCTCTCGGCGCGGTTCTTGCCCCGCCCTATCGATTCGATTTGCCGATCGACCTACTGAAAACGCAGAACGAACTCTCCGTAATCGTCACGAATACGGCGGCGAACGAATATCTCCGCACCGACGCCTTCGACCGTTATCGCCCGTGGCAACTCGGCGGATATTTCCGCGAAGAAAGTGCCTTCCACCGCGATTCGGAACGCGGCGGCCTGTTTGGCTCGGTAAAAATCCATTATAACAAAGAATAATCCTTTGCACTTCGCGCGCGTATGTGCTAAAATACTGTCGGTATAACGCTATGAAAAAGAGAAAACTCAGTTCGATCAGGAAAAGAATGAACGTAGAGCGTTTCGCCGATCTCCGCGAAGAGGTCGAAGTTTTCGAGGAACGCATCTCGGATCCTCTCCTCAAAAAGGTATTCCATAAGGCTTTTTTCAATACGATATTGACGACCGTTTTCTTTGAAGAGGACGGCTCCGCTTTCGTGATCACGGGCGACATCCCCGCGATGTGGCTCCGCGACAGCGCGGCGCAGGTCATGCAATATCTCTTCTTCGCGAAGAGTTGCCCTTCCGTGCGCGAGCTGATCAAGGCGATCCTCAAAAAGCAATTCACTTATATCCTGATCGATCCCTATGCCAACGCCTTCAATCGCACCGCGAACGGTATGGGACACACGACCGACATCCCGAAGAACTCCCCGTGGGTCTGGGAAAGGAAGTTTGAGCTCGACAGTTTGTGCTATCCCTTGTGGCTCGCCGCGAGATACCACGCGGAGACCGGAGACGAGAGCATTTTCGATACGCTGTTCTATAAGGCGTTCGACCTGATCCTCGCGACCTTCCGCAACGAGCAACAGCACAAGGAATACTCCCCCTATTACCACGAGAGAGTCGATCGCTCGCGCGAACTGTGGTGCGGCAAAGGCGCGCCCGTCAGCGAATGCGGTCTCGTTTGGTCCGGCTACCGTCCGAGCGACGACTGCTGCACCTACAACTACTATATCCCGGGTAATATGTTCATCTGCACCGTCCTGACGAAACTTCTCCCCTATCTCCGCGCGCACGGCGAAGACAAACGCGCCACGATGGCGGAAGAACTCGTCGGCAGGATCAAAACGGCGCTCGACCGCTATGCGACGACCGAAGTGGACGGCAAAAAGATCTACGCACTCGAGACCGACGGACTCGGGCATCACAACGTGATGGACGACGCGAATATCCCGAACCTGCTCGCGATCCCCTACTACGAATATCCGTTCACGGATCAAGCCGTCTACGAGAATACCCGCAGTTATATGCTCTCCGACGCCAACCCCTACTTCTTCCGCGGAAAGGCGATCACGGGCATCGGCAGTCCGCATACCCCCGACGGCTACGTGTGGCCTCTCTCCTTGATCGTGCAAGCGCTGACATCCGAAGACGAAGAGGAGATCCGCGCGTGCGTCAAAATGGTCGCTTCCTCGACGGGCGGCACGCACTACATCCACGAAGGCGTCTATAAAGACAACGCCCGCGTCTATACCCGCCCCTGGTTCGCCTGGGCGAACTCCCTCTTCGCCTACCTCGTGCTGAAAAAGCAAAAAGAACTCGGCATCTGATAACAACAAAAAACAATGGTTCCCGCAAGCGCAATCTTGCGGGAACTATTTCTAAAATACTATCATCAGAAAAAATGCCCTTCACCCATTATAATCCCGCACGTGCGAGACCGCATAGAACAGCGCAGAACCGATATCCCGCAATAGTTACATATTGCGGGATTCTTTCATCCGCCCCGAGGCGGCGCTGAAGGGTTGCAGATGCGCGACGCAACGAAAAACCGCGCAGGCGCGTACTGATTCGTACGTAACTGCGCGGTTTTGATGTTAGCAACAAAGCAGATGCGCCCTTAAGCGCCGCCGCAGGTTATAACAGCATGGTCTTATCTTCCCCCATCCCCATCATCCCGTCAAGGACGTACTTATTGCCGTCCTCGTCGCGGATGTAACCTTCCAGCTCACCCCAAGCGACGTAATAGTCGATATTGACGACGAGCGCGTGCAGAACCATCGGGTTCACGCCGTAGACCTTGAACTTCAGGTTGACCATATCGTGCTCGTCCTTCACCGTCCATTCGGAATAGTTCGTGAAGTCCTTGGACTCGACGGAACGGGTCCACTTCACGGGCGGGAGCAGGCTGGACTTGCCTTCGAGCCACAAAATGTTCTCGTTGTAGTCCTCTTCGTTGGTGCTCTGATTGTGCGTGAGGTTGAAAGCGAGCCACTTCTTCTCGCCGTTCACCTCGCACTTGCCCATCGTGGTGGTCCAATCGTAGTGCGCGCGACGGGGATAATAGCCGCGGTGATCGTCGATGATCGCGGTGGTCTCGTCATCCGAGAGCATCTCCTCGCCGTTGATGATCAGGCTGCCTTCCGCCTTGAAGAAATCCTTTTGGCTATAAAGGGTGCGGTTGTCGCTATACGGGAACGGGATCGAAACCACGCAGGGATCGGACAGACGGGTCAGCGAGAAATTGTACTCGATGGTCGCCTCGCCGTAGTGCTCCTTGACGGTCTTGGACTTGACCTTGTCATCCGGCCCGTTGATCAGGCACTTGCCGGTATGCTTGCCGGACAATTCCGCCTTGCCGTCTTGGAAGTTGTTGACGTACTTCACGAAACCGACGTCGGACTCCGCTTTGGCGATCGAGCCGTTTAGAAGGTTCGGAGCGATGACGGTATCTTTGCTCTTGATCTGGGTATCCCAGCAATAGACGGTCTTGGTGCGTTTGTCATAGAACATATTGAGCTGCTTGCCGAAGATGCCCATATCGCAAACGACCGCGAGAAGCACGCCGTTCTTGAGGTGTACTTCGGTCGCTTCCCAAAGGGTCAGCTTGAACTTCCTGAGGAAATCCGGCGCCCTCGTCGGCTTCTTGGCACGCAAGAGTTCCATCGTCTCGAACTCTTTGTCAAACGTACCGAACACGACCTTTCCGTCGGCATCGACCAGATCCGGCGGAGTGGGGATCGCTCTGCGTTTTTCCGAAATAAATTTGCTGTATTCGCCCATAGTTTTCTCCTTTTTGATGATTTCGCCCATCGCTTTCACTTGGAAAATGGACTTTTATAAAAGTATTATAGCATAACGAACCCATTTATTACAAGGGGGACCGAAAGAAAAAATGGCGGCAAAAGCCGCCTTTTTCGGATTTTTCGAATAATTCTGCGCGTTTACCTCTTAACCAACCTGTTCTTGCCGATCTTTTGCGGCGGGCGCTGCGCGGCGACTTCCGCTTCGCGGATCTCCCTCATTCCCTGCGCGTCGAAGACCATCGCGAGGATCGGAGAGGCGAGCGCGAGGATCGCCAAGATCGCGGGAATGATCGCGGAAGACTGCACCGAACAGGCGGGATTCCCGTTACAATACCCGGCGATCATCACGCCATCCATCGATCGGGCGACGGCGTAACAGCCGATAAAAAGTCCCGCGGACGCCGCGGTAAAGATCACGTCCAGCACGTTGAACGCGCTCTGCTTATTCGTGATCACCGCGAAGAGCTCCGTCAGGGCGTGTACGACCAAGACGAAAAGAAGGATCACGGACAGAAGTGACAGGGTCTTCACCGCGCCGCCCGCATAGGCGTAGAAGGTGGCGATATGCCCGAAGGTATCGGTGTCCATGCTCTTGTAGTTGCCGCCAAGCCCAGCGGAAACGCTCTGGAAGCCGGTGTATTCGATTTCGTTACCGGGGATATCGGTATTGTAGATCGCCGCCCAGTTCGTCAGCATCAGAAGCAACAAAATCACCGTCATCGCCAGGGAGATCAAGGGGAAAACGCGTAGCTTCCTGCGCTTCGCGAGGAGCGCCTCCGTGCGCGCCGTTTGCTTTCTCTGCTCCACACTCTTTTTGTTAGCCATAATTTCCTCCTTATTTCGAAACGTAATACGCAAGACCTGAACCGTCCGCGATCTCGGTCAGAGACACGACCGTAAAATGATAAAAGACGACGGTTTCGGGCGCATTCGGATTGGCAACGCCAGACGCGTCGTACGAGGGGATGCGGATCTCCTCTTTCTCCGCCGAAGCGATCGTGCCCTCTACGTGGATCCACGCCTTATCGGACGTGTCCTCGCTCTGATTCTTCGGCTCGGGGATCGCTCCCTCGTAGTCCAAGATAAAGCCGATGATCGTATCCTTGCCGCAATTGCACCCGTAGCCGGACGAGCATTTGCGAACGCCGCAAAGATAGGACGAGCCGCCGACGTCGGTCAATCGGTAGGTGAAGCAATCGAAGGAGATCGCCTTGCCGACGTACTCCTCGGGATACATCTGCATCGTCGTCATGCCGTAGAAGAAGGTCTCTTCCGTCAGGTCGTAGCGATCCGAGCCGCCGCACGATGCGAAGAAAAGCGCCGACAAGCAAATCAATAATACGATCAAAAGCGCCCTTCTCATGCCCGCACCCTATCCTTTATAAAGCCGACGAGGTAACACACGCCGAACGCCGCCGCCTGTGCGATCACGATCGTGGGACCGACGGGAACGCCCTGCGGCAGACCGATCGCAAGCAGTAAGCCGACGAGCGCGGTCAGGACCGAGAGCACCGTCGACGCGACGGTCACGGACAGGAAACTCTTGAAAACGCGCATCGCGGAGAGCGCGGGGAAGATGATCAAGGCGGAGATGAGGAGCGAGCCGACGAGATTCATCGCGAGCACGATGACCACCGCGATAATCACGGCGATGATCAGGTTATACACTTCGGTCTTGACGCCCGTCGCTTTCGCAAAGTTTTCGTCGAAGGTCACCGCGAAGATGCGGTTATAGAAGACGACGAAGACCGCAACCGTGATGACGGAGAGCCCGGCGCAGACCCACACTTCCACGGGAGAGAGGGTCAAAATCGAGACCGAGCCGAAGAGGGTCCCGCATACGTCGGCGGACACGTTCGCAGAGGTCGGAAAGAGATTCATCAAGAGGTAACCGAATGCGAGCGCGAAGACCGAGATCAACGCGACCGAGGCGTCTCCCTTCATGCGCGCCTTGCCGCCCGTCCTCAAAAGAAGGATCGCCGAAAGGACGGTGACC
>JAFZZX010000156.1 GCA_017615515.1 Clostridia bacterium | reverse complement strand
GGCGGTCTTGGTGACCTGCGTTCCGTCCTCGGTCATCTTTTGATATTCCCTGCTCTGGATCCTGCCCTGCACCGATACGTGCGATCCGACCATGAGCCCGTTGACGTAGCGTGCGTTCCTGCCCCAAGCGATACATGGGATATAATCGGACTTATTATAGGCGCGATTGACGGCGATCAAGAGGTCGCATATCTCGCGCTTAAAGGGGGTGGTGCGATAAAGGGGTTGCTTGCAAATGTAACCTTGCAGCTCGATGACGTTCGGGTTGATCTCTTGGTCATATTCGAGGATATCTCGGGCGAAGACCGTCAGCATCAGGCGGCTACGTTCCTTCTCGATCTTATTGTAACTGCGGAATTGCCCGACGAGGGACAGCATCGCGCCGACCGAGACGTCGTGGCTCTGGATCAATCGCTCCGACACCGTGACGGGCAGGAGATCGGTCTGCGCCGAAAGCCTGGGCACTTCGAGCTTGATCTCGTAAAATCCTTCGCCGAATACTTCGTGGCTGAATCTCGCCTCTTCGGCAACTCTTCCCGATAACGTGACTCTGTTATTATTCATTTCCTCGTAATTCATAATGCTCTCCTTTCAGTTTTTACGTTGCACGCCTTGTGCATCTATCGTGTAGTTCTCCGAGTAGACCAGTTCGCCGACCGTAACGAAGCGGTACCCTTTCGCCGTCAGTTCGTCGAGGATCACGGGGAGCGCCTCGAGAATATGGTCGCTGTTGTTGTGACACAGAATGATCGACCCGTTCGTGACCTTGCCGACCACTCTCTCGGTGATCTCTTCCGCCGAGATCCCCTTCCAGTCCAGGCTGTCGACGTCCCATTGGATCGGGATCATGCCCGCGCTCTCGACGGCGGAGATCAGTCTGTCGTCGTATTCCCCAAACGGCGCGCGGAAGACGCGAGGCGTCAGCCCGGTCAAGGTGCGAACGGCGGTATTCACGTATTCCACCTCTTCCTTGATCTTCTCCGCCCCGATGGTCGTCATATGCAAGTGGGTCTTGCTGTGATTGCCGATCTCCATACCGCTATCCGCAAGGAAGGCGACCTCGCCCTTATAGGCGTCTACCCAGAATCCGACGAGGAAGAACGTGGCTTTCAGGTTGCGCTCTTGCAGAGTTTCGACGATTTTTCTCGTTTTATCCGCGCCCCAAGCGGCATCAAAGGAGATCGCGACGACCTTCTCCTCGCCGACGTTCACCCGATAGACGGGGAGTTTCCGCTCACTCCTCGCAAACACCGTGCGGCTGACGTCGGCAAAGGACAGACAGACGGCGCAAGCGATGAAAACCACGGTAGCGATCAGGGCGCGAAGGATTTGTTTCCTCTTCAAGACGACGAACATGATTCACCTCGGATAAAATACAGTATTTTGAGAGAAAGTTTTTGTCGAATCGAGAGGAAGATAACCGAAAAAAGGCTATTCCTGCCGCAAACAAAAAATCCGCTCGATCATACCTATTCACGAGCGGTGGAAATTATGCCGAAACGCAATGAAAACGAGGAAAAGGATTACTTTTTCTTCTTGACGCCGCGATAAAGGCGGTTGACGGGATGTATCTTCTTATCCCGATCCCTGTCTCGGCTAGCGGGGGCGGAGTCCCTACGCGGACGAATCAAACAAGCGGGGCCGTTGCCGATCAGGTCTGTACGACCCGCTTTAACGAGGGCGGCGTGGACGAGATCGTAGTTCTCCGGTTTGCCGTACTGAAGGAGAGCGCGCTGTTCCCTCTTCTCCTCACGGGTCCTCGGCACGTAGACGGGAGTAAGGTCGTCGGGATCCAATCCCGTATAATACATACAAGTGGAGCGAGTGGACGGCGTCGGATAAAAGTCCTGCACTTGCTCCGGCACGGAATGAATGGACTTGAGATAGACTGCGAGTTCGATCGCGTCCTCGAGGGTGGAGCCCGGATGCGAGGAAATGAAGTACGGGACGAGATACTGCTCCTTGCCGAACGAACGATTGATGTCCTCGTATCGAGCGCGGAACTTGCGATACACCTCGAAAGAAGGCTTATTCATCCTCGAAAGCACCCGATCCGAACAATGCTCGGGCGCGACTTTCAGTTGCCCGCTGACGTGGTGTTCGACGAGCTCACGAAAAAAGGTCGTGTCGGCGTCGTACATAATATAGTCGAAGCGGACGCCGCTCCTGACGAACACCTTTTTTATCCCCGGGATCGCGCGGAGAGATCGAAGGACGTCGAGATACTCTTCGTGATGAACTTTGAGATTCGGGCAAGGCTTGAAGCCGATGCACTTTCGATCTTTGCACACGCCGCACTTCCGCTGTTTGTCGCAGGCGTCGCCGTAGAAATCTGCGGTCGGACCGCCGACGTCGTGGATATAGCCATTGAATTCGGGATCGCGCGTGAAGGACTGCGCTTCGCGCAAGATGGACTCTTTGGAACGATTCTGCACCCGCCTGCCCTGATGATAGGTGAGCGCACAGTAGGAGCATTCGCCGAAACAACCGCGGACGGAGGCGATGCTGTATTTGACCTCTTTGATCGCGGGGACGCCTTCGGTATAGGACGGATGAGGGGCGCGCATAAAGGGGAGCGCGTAGACCTCGTCCATCTCCTCGGTCGTCAAGGGTCTCTGGGGCGGATTCTGCACGACGTAGCGTTCACCGTGCTTTTGCACGACGTGACAGCCCGTGACGTAGTCGCTGTTCTCGCTCTGCAAGCGGAACGCCTTGGCGTACTTCACCTTGTCGGCGACGACCTCTTCAAAGGAAGGACAAAACCGCGCGTTCTCCGAGAATATTTCTTTAGTTTTAGCGGATAAATCCGAATATTTAGACAAATAGCAAGTGCCGCGAACGTCGCGGATAGAAGCAAACGGGACGCCCTTTTTCACGAGAGAAAGAATGTCGAGCATCGGTCTCTCGCCCATACCGTACATCAACAGATCCGCGCCCGAATCCACAAGAATAGAGGGCATCACGCGATCCGCCCAATAGTCGTAATGGGCAAACCGACGAAGGCTCGCCTCGATCCCGCCGATCGCGACGGGAACGGATGGGAAAAGGCGCTTCAAGGCGCGGGTATAGACCGTGACGACGCGGTCGGGACGCTTGCCGTATCGCCCGCCCTCGCTATAGACGTCCGTCGTGCGACGGATCTTCGCGACCGTGTAGTTATTGACCATACTGTCCACCACACCGCCCGACACCAGGAAGGCGACGCGAGGGGTGCCTAGGCGCCGATAGTCCTCGTCGGTCTGCGGCTGCGCGATCACACCCACAGAAAAACCCTCGCGCTCGATCAAACGAGAGATGATCGCGTGTCCGAAGGATGGATGATCGACGTATGCGTCCGCCGACACCACGATGAAGTCGAGACTACCGCCCGCTTCCTCTTTCGTAATGGGTAAAAACGGCATAGCATCATTATAAACGCAAGTCGGGTTTTATGCAAGCGAGGGGATAAAAAAAGAACGCTCGGAGCGTTCTGTTCGCTATGACGCCTCGCTGTGAATGGGGGCGATATACAGTCCTTCCTTCCCTCTCGACAGTCTGGAAACGAGGACTTTCCTCTCGTAATCGCTGACGCCGCGAAGGGACATTCGTTTTAGGGAGAGGTAGGCACACAGATCGTCTGTCAAGACCACGCTTTTGCCCGTTTGCAAGGCGATACTCTCAGCAGCCTCGCCGAGGGCGTGAACACGCTCTTCGTGCCCCGCTTCATCCGAGGGGATCATCGCAACAACGACGTAATCCTCCGCCCGGACGGCAAGGGCGCGTTCGACGGATAGATCGCCGGGAAGCGCGACGGGAGAAATAACGCCGAATAAGATCGCGGAAAACAACGCTAAGAGATTCATAATCCGCAGTATGTGCGGAAAGCGGGCGTATTATTCCTCTTCGTAACGGGTGACGTTGGAGCCGTCCTCATTCGACCACAGTCCTTCCAAAAGGAATTGGTCGCGGATCGCGTTATTGAAAATATGCACGATGACCTTGCCGTAGTCCATCACGATCCACCTGCCGTCCTTGAGACCTTCGACGTTATCGGTATAGACCCCCTCGGGCTCGAGCCTCGCGCAGATCTCCTCGTACGCCGCTTTTGCGAGAGAGGGATTGCGTGCCGAACAGATCAGGAAGCAATCGACCGCGTCGGTCTTCGCCGAGACGTCGATCCACAGAATGTCTCTGCATTTCTTATCGGATAAGATCTTCGCGATCTTTCTTAACAATACTTCGGTTTCCATTTATTCTCCTCCGAACAGATCTTCGTAGCAATCGATGGTCAAATGATAGATCGGCTTTCCGCTATCGAGCAACTGGTCGTAACAAGCGAGAAAGCAACGCTTGAATCCTTCGTCCAAATCAAGGTATGCAGCGGCGCGGAGCTCCTCCACGCCCTCGAAGTCGCGCGTCTCTTCCTCTACCATATCCGCCGTGTAGACGAGTTTGTCGAGGGGGGTCATACCCGCCCGCCCCGTCGTATGATAGCGGATCGCGTCCAAGATCTCCAGGTCGGTGATCCCGAAGGCGAGCCTCGCCTCTTCCGCCCCGTTGAAGGCGTGCAATATCTTGGTGCCGACCACGTCAGAGGGAACGCCCTCGTTGACGCGCTCTTCGTATTTCATACAGTCGTGCAACAAGCAAGACACGATGACCTTGTGTTTGTCAAGACGTGCGCGTTCGTTGATACGCAGTCCCGCGAGCACGACGCCGCAGGTATGGCGCCAACGCTTCTCGGGGAGATAGGTCTTGACCCTCTGCGCCATCTCGCGATACTCCAGATAGAGCCCCGCTTCGCGAATGACCGAGAGCACTTCGTCCGATACCTCGGGTACGGGCATACCGAGCGACACGCGAGCACGCACGACGGAAGAGGACACCGCGCCCCCGCGCACCTTTTCCGAGACGCGTACGTCTGCGCCGTAACGCTCCGTCACTTCTTTCGCCTTGGCGCGGAGTTCGTCCATGCTTTCTTCGGCGCGTGGGATCACGATCAGAGGGCATATCTTCGCGATTTCCTCGGGTTTCTTCCACGAATCGAAGGCAAGGAGACTGTCGCCGCCGATCAGGAAAGCGACGTCGCCGTATTTCTCCTTCAAAAGAGGGAGCATAAGGTAGCTGTATGCGCGATCGGACAGTTCGCTCTCCGCCCGATCGATCACGAAGGGCGTCGAACCGATCGCCGCCTCGAGCATACGGACGCGCAGATCAAAAGGGGTACTTAGCGACTTGTGCGGAGAGTTGCCCGAAGGCAGGAAAACCACCTTTTCGAGTGAAAACTCCGCCGCGATCTCGCGCGCGATCTTGACGTGTTCCGAATGAGGGGGATCGAAAGCCCCGCCGAAAATACCGATCATAGGAATATTATATACTATTTTTCCGAAGATTTCAATGCGATAGGGACTAAATCTCGTCAAATGCGGAAAAACTCGGACTATGGGAAAGACCGTTGACAAGATCGGCATAAGTATGATCGCCGCTCTTTTATCCTTTTTGCTCTTTTATCGTCTGACGGACTCCGTCGCCGTCGCCGCGATCTCGTCCATCCTCGCCTCTGCCGTCGTCGTGCTTTTCGTGCGATTGGTCAAACCGCGCGAACCCAAAAACAGGATCGGGAAACGGAACTTTGTCCGTTACGTCCTGCTCCACGGCAACGAGGTGCTGAAACAGAGGATCGAAGCCTCTTTCGAGGGGAGATACCCGATGGAACAGGCAGACGGTCACACCGTCCTCGTTCTCAAAGAGCGTACCCTCATTTACTACATCTACAAGTTCGGAAGCCTCTCGGAAGAGGACGTCGCGAAGAGCTATCGTCTCGCGGAAAAGAGCGGTTGCACGGTGATCTACGCTCTCACCTCCCACCTTGATCGAAAGGCGATCGCCGTCACCGAATACATCCCGCAACGTTTCACGGTGATCGGTGCGAGCACGGTCTACAAATACCTTGCGAAGAAGGGGCTATTGCCGCCGAAAGACGCCCTTTCGAGAAAAAAAGAAAAACGGCTCTCCTTTCTGAAAACCGTCTTCTGCGCGAGTAACGCAAAATATTACGTTTGGGCGGGGTTGACCACCGCGCTGCTTGCACTCTTCACCCCGATCACGACTTACTATATCGTCTTTTCCTTCGTGAACCTCGTGCTCGCCGTCCTCTCGATGTCCTTCAGCGAAAGAGGGGACGGAAAGGACGAACTGTTCAAGGTGTGATCAATCGAGACGGATATGCTCGATCCCGTCTTTGCCGCTGAGGCGATATAGGACGATCTTATTGCCGATCGCCTGCACGGGCTCTGCGCCCGTCTTCTCCGCGACCTCGGCGATCATGCTCTTGGCGTCGCCGTCCGCCGTCTTGAGAACGCCGATCTTCACGAGTTCGTGGTCCTCGAGAGACTGCGAGATCTGCTCGATCACGCTGTCCGAAAGTCCGTTCTTGCCGATCTGTACCGTCACCGCGAGATTCATCGCGAGAGAGATCAATTTCTTTCTTTGTTTGCTCGTCATATTATCCTCCTAATCCCATAGTTCGAACTCTACGTCGCCGACGATGATCGTATCGCCGTCCTTGGCGCCGAGCTCTCTGAGTTTATCGATGACGCCCTTCTCCTTAAGGACGTTCTGAAAATAGCGGTTGCTTTCGTGATCGCTCAATACGACGCGACGGATCAGCACTTCGACCAGACCGCCCGTGACCTCGTAGGTGCCGTCGGAAAGCTTCGTGACCTCGAAGGCATTGGGGTCGCTCTTCTCGTACTCGAAAGGAACGAAGTCCATCGGTTGCGGCGCGGGCAGCGTATTCATCCGCGAAATGATCGCTTTGATCAAGGCGTCGATATTGTCGTAAGAAACGGCAGAGATCGGGATCCCTTTAGCGCCGATCTCGCTCTCGAAACGGGAGAGCGCGCTCTCGTCCGTCAGGAGATCGGTCTTATTGAGGACGATGATCTCGGGGAGCGAGGCGAGCCGCTCGTTGTATTGGCGTAGTTCCTCTCGAACCGTTCGATAGTCCGAGACGGGATCCCTGCCCTCGATGCCCGAGACGTCTACGACGTGGACGAGCAAACGCACGCGCTCGACGTGTCTAAGGAAGGTATGACCGAGCCCGAGCCCGTTCGCCGCGCCCTCGATCAGCCCCGGAATGTCGGCGATCACGTAGGTCTTGTCGAAGGCTTTGAGGACGCCGAGGTTGGGAGAAAGGGTCG
>JAFZZX010000155.1 GCA_017615515.1 Clostridia bacterium | reverse complement strand
GGTTCAAGTCCCTTTATCCGCACCAGCAAACAACCGTATAGACAACGTCGTCTATACGGTTGTTTGTTTGTTTTCAGGTTAATAAGGGACTTGAACGGGCAGGTATCGGCAACCTAAAAGTAAATTGCAATTTGTATCGGTTGCCGACAAAAGGTGGACACCCACCTTTTGCTGCCACGGCGTGATAGCGAGCGTATATCCGTAAGGATATGCAAAAATTTTATTTTTGCAAAAACGCGCACGCTTTTTTAGCGAAGCGGAGCAAGTCCCTTTATCCGCACCAAAACTGTTGCAGCGATTGATACAATTATCAATCATTGCAACTTTTTTTGTCTGAAAAAACTTCACCGCTTTTTTAGCTAATCAGAAACAGCTTAATAATGATGACAATATTGGTCGAGAAAATGTATTATCAAATATGGTATTATGGTCGTAACAACAGGAATGGAATATGGAAGAAAGAATTAACGCCGTTAAAAAGATGCAAGATTATATCAGTCTGCATTTATATGACGAAATAAATATATGTGATCTTGCGAGAAGCGTTTGCTATTCGCCCTGGCATGCAAGAAAAATATTTATTGAGCTTACGGGCGTAAGTCCGACCGATTACATAAGAAAACTCAGACTTAAAAATGCCGCTTTAAAGTTGAGGGATGAGAAAGTCAAAGTCATTGACGTTGCGTTTGAATGCGGCTTTAATTCGGTCGACGGATTTCAAAGAGCATTCTATAAAGAATATGGATGTAATCCGAAAGAATACGCTTTAAATCCCGTCCCGATACCTTTGTTTATATCTTACTGTGTCGACACTATTTATCAAAAGGAGAAAGAATATATGAAAACCAAACAAGTCTTTATAACGATTGTTGAAAAACCGGATAGGAAAGTAATTATCAAAAGAGGAAAAACCGCAACGGATTATTGGTCGTATTGTATGGAAGTGGGTTGCGACGTCTGGGGAATATTGACAAGTATCAAATCGATTTCCAATGAGCCGATTTGTATGTGGCTTCCCAAAAAACTTATCAAAGAAGGAACCGGTGAGTACGTTCAGGGTGTAGAGGTGGCTCTTGATAAAAAAGTAGAAATTCCTGCGGGATTTGAAGAAATCGTCCTTCCTGCGGCAAAATATATAATGTTCCAAGGTGAACCGTTTGAAGAGAAAGACTTTGAACAAGCCATCGAAGAAATATGGGACGCCGAAAAGAAATACGATCCGTCACCGCTTGGGTTGAGATTTGATCCGGATAATCCGCGGATCCAATTGGAACCGATCGGAAAAAGAGGCTATATTGAATTGGTGCCTGTAAAATAATCAATTATCCCACTGTTAGGTTATTAAGAATTACATTTGAATCCATTGCACCCCAAGGGTGCATTGTATCAATCATCAGGTGCAGATACAAAAAAAGGAGCATTCGTGCTCCTTTTTTTGGTGGCGAAGGCGCATTTTGAAAAAATGCGGAAGCGTAGCGTTGGGGCTTGAACGGGCGTAGTGCGAAGCAAGGAAGACACGGTGCGTCTTCCGTCTGCGCCCCGGCGTGCCCTACGAGCGGTAGCGAGAGTGCGAGCAAGTCCCACCTTCGGCACCGACAAGGTGTGTGCTTATTCTTTTTCCCGATTTTTACGGATAGTATTGAAAAAGTAAGTGTAAAGTGATAAAATGTATTATTAGAATATACGACGGAGGTTTTCCCGATGAACTTATGGAAAGATATGAACCCTGCCCGCATCAGTCCGCAGGACTTCATCGCGGTGATCGAGATCAGCAAAGGCAGCAAGAATAAGTACGAACTGGACAAAGAATCCGGTGCGTTGATCTTGGATCGCGTGCTCTACACCTCGACCCACTATCCCGCGAACTACGGATTCATTCCGCTGACCTACGCGGACGACAAGGACCCTCTCGATGTCCTCGTACTGTGCAGCGAGCAGATCGCGCCTCTCGCGATCGTGGAGTGCTATCCGATCGGCGTGATGGCGATGATCGACAGCGGCGCGTTCGACTACAAGATCATAGCCGTGCCTTTCCGTGATCCGACCTACAACGGCTACCGCGACGTAGGCGAATTGCCGCAGCATATCGTGCAGGAGATCGCTCACTTCTTCAACGTCTACAAGCAACTGGAGCACAAGGAAACCACCGTAATGGAGATCTTCGGCAGAGATCGTGCCCTCGACATCATCACCGAGGCGATCGCGCTGTATCGGGAGAAATTCGGACTGCAATAATATGGAAAAATACGACATCATCGTGATCGGCGGCGGCGTGGTCGGTACGGCTGTGCTCCGCAGTTTGTCCGCCTACAAGGCGAGAGTCCTGCTCCTCGAGAAGGCGAGCGACGTCGCGACGGGCGCCAGCAGGGCAAACAGCGGCATCGTGCATGCGGGTTACGACGCCGAGCCGGGCACCAAGAAGGCTTATTTCAACGTGCTGGGAGCGTCGATGTTCCCCTCGTTGACGGCGGAGCTCCACGTCCCCTACAAAATGACGGGTTCGCTCGTTGCGGCGAGAGAGAGCGGTCTTCCCGCATTAAAAGAACTTTTGGATCGCGCCGAGAAAAACGGCGTCAAGGCGGAGATCTTGTCCGCCGATCAGGTACGCAAGCTCGAGCCGAACATCTCCACGGAAGTCGCTTATGCGTTATACGCCCCCGAGGCGGGGGTAGTTTCCCCTTATAAACTCACGATCGCGCAGGCGGATCACGCCGTGGTGAACGGCGCGGAGATCCGTTTGGAAGAAGTCGTCCTTGACCTTAGGAAGGAAGGGGACGAGTTTTTCGTGCGTACTGACAAGGGCGAATACGTCGCTTCGTACGTCGTGAATGCGGCGGGTGCGGGCGCTTCGGCGATCAACGCGATGATCGGAGAGGACGCTCCCGAGGAAACCCACGCGGTCGGCGACTACTACATTCTTGACTCTCAGGCGGCGGGCGTCGTGAACACCGTCGTTTTCCCGCTTCCCGGCGAGAAGGGCAAGGGGATCCTCGTCGCGCCCACGGCGGACGGCAACGTGATCCTCGGGCCGACTTCGAGGAAGGTGCCGCACGATGAGGCGGAAGTGAATGCGGTCACCCCCGAAGGGCTTGCGCTTGTGCGCGAAGGGGTCGGGCGCTTGATCCCGTCCGTCGACCTTCGTAAGGTGATCCGCGTCTATGCGGGCACGCGCACCGCGGTCGGCAAAGATTTCATCATCGAAGAATCCACGCGCTTCCTGCGCTACTTTATGCTCCTCGGCATCTGTTCTCCGGGTCTCACGTCCGCACCCGCGATCGGCGATTGCGTAGCAGCCGCGGCGGCGGCGTCTCTCGGTCTCGAGAAGAAGGAGAGGATGCTCCCGCTCCCGCCCAAGTTCCGTTTGACAGAGGCGGATAGCGATACGATCCGCGACAAGGTTTCGGCGGATCCCGCGTTCGGCAGGATCGTCTGCCGTTGCGAGAAGGTCACTGAGGGCGAGATCCTTGCGGCGATCCGTTCGCCCCTTCCCGCCCACACCGTGGACGCTGTCAAGAGGAGAGTGCGCGCGGGTATGGGCAGGTGCCAGGGCGGATTCTGTCGTCCTCGCGTGATGGAGATCCTGTCGCGTGAACTCGGCGTTCCCCTTTCCGAGATACGGCTCGGGGAAAAGGGCAGCGAGATCGCGCCCTACGAGGTGAAACAAAACTATGGAAAGATTTGACGTAGCGGTGATCGGCGGCGGTCCCGCAGGTATGGCGGCGGCGCTTGCCGCGCGCGCAAAGGGCGCATCGGTCGCGATCTTGGAGCGCGACGACAGACTGGGCGGTATCCTCAATCAATGTATCCACAACGGCTTCGGCCTCCACTATTTCGGCGAGGAACTTACCGGACCGGAATACGCCAAGCGCTTCCGTGATAAGGTGCTTGCGGACGACGG
>JAFZZX010000154.1 GCA_017615515.1 Clostridia bacterium | reverse complement strand
GGGGTTATAGCAACAAGGTGCTCGACCTGATCGCGCACATGAGCAAGGTGGACGCGTAACCATCTGACCGATAACGGAGCGGGGGATCTCCCCGCGGACAGGAGGAAGTATGGGTAAGATCAAACTCACGACCGTACCTTTTCAAGGCACGGCAGAACAGGAAAAAGAACTTCGCGCGAAACTCGCCGAGATCAAGAAGCTCCCCGGCGCTTTGATGCCCGCTCTTCAGGCGGCGCAGGGCGTTTACGGATATTTGCCCGTGGAGGTGCAATCCATCGTGGCGGAAGAGCTCGGTGTGCCCCTCGAGAAGGTTTTTGGGGTCTCCACCTTCTATTCCCAGTTCACCTTGAACCCGCGCGGCAAGTATCAGATCTCGGTCTGCCTCGGCACCGCGTGCTACGTCAAGGGCTCCGGTGATCTCATCAACGAGGTCAAGAATATCCTCAAGATCGACAACGACGAATGCACGCCCGACAGGAAGTTCTCCCTGCTCGAGACCCGTTGCATCGGTTGCTGCGGTCTTGCGCCCGTGCTCAGCGTGAACGACGAAGTGTACGGCAGGATCACCGCCAAGGACGTGGCGGGTATCATCGCGAAGTACAACGCGTAACCCAAGTCCGAATCAAGGGCTTCGCTTTCGGGACAGCCGATCGCGGAGCCCTTTTTATGTCTTGACAACGTAAAAACCATAGAATATAATGAAAGAAGTACCGCAAGGAGATGTATCAAATGAACGTGTTTATGAGTAAAGTGAAGAGAACGTCCGAATTCGTCGCGATGATCCTCTTCTTCGTGGCGGCGTTCTTCTCGCTGCTCTATTATATAGGCAATTTCGACGGTGCCTTTATGCCCGTGATCGGCAATCTCTTCGCGATGGTGTTGCAGGTCGGTATTTGGCTCGTGATTCCGCTGTGTATCGTGATGAAACGCAGGAGTTATGCCCGTTGGGCGACCCTCGGGGTCTCGCTGTATTGGCTGATCACGACCCTCTTTTCGATGCTGGACAATACCGCGATGGCAAGCGGCGTGTTTCCGCCTTTGGCGATTGCTGTCGGCGTTTTTTCATTCCTGACGGCTTGCACATTGATCGTGATGACGGCGTTTGCATTGACTGCCGTAACGCATAAAAACGGCAAGATCAAGATGGTCGCCGCTTGCATTTACGTGGGCGCCTTGCTGTTCTATTTGGTTTTGTTCGCGTTGAGCGTCGCGTTTGCCGCAGGTGGCAACGCGGGGTGGAACGTTTACTTTGGTCTGCTTTGCGACGATCTTTTGATTCCTTTTGCGATGTTCTTTATTGCCGTTGCTTTCGGCTTCCGTGAAGAGGAGTTCGTCTTCCCGTGCAAGAAGAAAGCCGTGCCTGTCGAACCCACCGCCGTGAAGAGTGCCGTCGTGGAAGAAAAGCCCGCCATGGAAGCGCCTGCCGAGGATAAGCCCGCAGAGGAGACCCCTTCGGAGGACGTGCCGGAAGCGCCCGCCGATGACGCAGTCCCCAACGCAGAGGGATCGGTCGTCGAGGAAGAGAACGCTCCTGCCGAATCCACCGAAGAACAAAATATCGAGGAAGAAAAATCCGAGGAAGAAAAACCCGCGGACGAAGAATAAAGAAACCAAGACAAGCCGCTCGATCGAGCGGCTTTTTTTTGACCCAAGGCGAAGGGCGGGACGGGGAGATTCTCCCTACGCTCTCCCTAGAAGACGCGACGAAAACGCAAAAAGGCGAAAAATGGTCTTTCACTTCGTGAAAAATGATAGGAATTATATTGCAAAAGAACGTATTATGTGTTAAAATCTATTTTGAGCGTGTTCCGCACGCGCGCGTAGGGTTATGGAACTGTCGAAGCATATGGTTGATATGATCACGAATAGCATCGAGGCGATGGCGAGACATATCCTCGTCAATATGTCCTTTTTCGGTGATTGGATCATTCTCGAGGTTTCCGACGACGGCAAAGGCACGACGGCGGAAGAAGTCGAAGCGGCGATGCGCGGCGATAAAGCGCCTCGCGGCAGAGGGCTTGCCTTGCTGAAGGACGCGGCGGAGCAGAGCGGCGGCGATATCTTCGTTTGGTCGGAGGAAGGCCACGGCACCGGCGTGCGCGCGACCTTCGGAAAAGACGTGCCGCTCGGCAAGGTAGGGGACGCCTTGATCGTCTTTTGGCAGGAGATGCCGATCACGGTCATCACGCTGTCGGCGGTCACGGAGAACGGCGCGTTCGTCTTCGACAGCCGCTTGATCGGGGAGCGTTACGGCGACCCGTCTGAAATGGATACCATGGTGAAAGTCCGCAAGGAAGTGAACCATACACTTACTAATCTATTTGGAGGAAAGTGAAATGAAAAGCATCGCAGACATCAACGCTATCAGGGAACAGATGCGGTCCAAGGTCCTGATCCGCGACAATACGAAAGAGGGTGAGACCCACGTATTCGTCGGCATGGGGACGGTTGGACTCGAGGCGGGCGCCGTGGAGGTGTTCAACGCCTTCGTGGACGAGATCACCTCTCGTGAGATCAAGAACGTACGCATCTCCCGTTCCGGCGCGCTGGGCGCAGCCGATAAGCAACCTTACGTCGAGGTCGTTCTGCCCGGGAAGGCTCCCGTCGCGTATGGCAACCTGACGGCGGACAAGGTCAAGGTCATCGTGGACAAACACGTTCTGGGCGGAGAGCCTGTGACGGATTATATCGTCAAGTAAAGGGAGGAAGGTATGTACAGAAGTCACATTTTGGTTTGCGGTGGTACGGGCTGTCACTCCAATAACAGCGCGAACATCTTAAAGGCATTCAACGAAGAACTGAAAAAGGCGAACCTTGCCGCCGACGTGCAGACGGTGCAGACCGGTTGCTTCGGTCTGTGCGCCGTGGGTCCCGTCGTCATCATCTATCCCGAAGGTGCGTTCTATAGCTGCGTAAAGGTCGAGGACGTCCCCGAGATCGTCTCCGAGCACCTCGTGAAGGGCAGACTGGTCGAGCGCTTGCTCTACAAGGAGAAGGCGACCGGCAAGACGGTGAAGGCGCTTTCCGACACCAATTTCTATAAAAAGCAAACGCGCGTGGTTCTGCGTAACTGCGGCGTGATCAATCCCGAAAATATCGACGAGTATATCGCGATGGACGGCTATCAGGCGCTGATCAAGGTGCTGACCTCGATGCAGCCGCAGGAAGTCATCGACGTCGTGCTCGCTTCGGGTCTGCGCGGACGTGGCGGCGCGGGTTTCCCGACCGGCAGGAAGTGGCAGTTCACGAAGGACGCGGTCGGCGACGTGAAGTACGTTGCCTGTAACGCGGACGAGGGCGACCCCGGCGCGTTCATGGATCGTTCCGTCTTGGAAGGCGACCCGCACGCGGTCATCGAAGCGATGGCGATCGCGGCTTATGCGATCGGCGCGCAGCAGGGCTACGTGTACGTTCGCGCGGAGTACCCGATCGCCGTCAGAAGGCTCCAGATCGCGATCGACCAGGCGAAGGAATACGGGCTCCTCGGCAAGAATATTCTCGGCACGGGCTTTGATTTCGACCTTGAGATCCGTCTCGGCGCAGGCGCGTTCGTCTGCGGCGAAGAGACCGCTCTGATGACCAGTATCGAGGGCAACCGCGGCGAGCCGCGCGTCCGTCCTCCGTTCCCCGCGCACAAGGGCCTCTTCGGCAAGCCGACGGTGCTCAATAACGTCGAGACCTACGCGAACATCGCGCAGATCATCCTGAAGGGCGCCGATTGGTTCAAGTCCATGGGCACCGAGAAGAGCCGCGGCACCAAGGTCTTTGCCCTCGGCGGCAAGATCGTCAATACCGGTCTTGTGGAGATCCCGATGGGTACCACCCTTCGCGAAGTCATCGAGGACATCGGCGGCGGCGTGCCGAACGGCAAGAAGTTCAAGGCGGCGCAAACCGGCGGTCCTTCGGGCGGCTGTATCCCCGCGGAGCATTTCGACATTCCCATCGACTACGACAACCTGATCTCGATCGGTTCGATGATGGGTTCGGGCGGTATGATCGTCATGGACGAGGACAACTGTATGGTGGATATCGCCAAGTTCTTCCTGACCTTCACGGTGGACGAGAGCTGCGGCAAATGCACCCCCTGCCGTATCGGCAATAAGAGGCTCCTCGAGTACCTCGACAAGATCACTTCGGGCAACGCCACGATGCAGGACCTCGAGGATATGGAGAAGCTGTGCTACTATATCAAAGAGAACTCGCTGTGCGGCCTCGGACAGACGGCTCCCAACCCCGTCTTGTCCACGCTCCGCTACTTCCGCGACGAGTACATCGCGCACATCCGCGACAAGAAGTGTCCCGCGGGCGTATGTAAGAGCCTGTTGCAGTACAAGATCGTTAAGGACAGCTGTATCGGTTGCGGCGCGTGCCAGAGACAATGTCCGGCGAACGCCATTTCCCGCACCGATTACATCGCTCCCGGCAAGAAGCTCGCCGCGATGGAGATCGACCCGAACAAGTGCGTGAAGTGCGGCGCTTGTATGTCCACCTGTAAGTTCAAGGCGATTATCAAGGAATAACGGAGGTTTTGTTATGGAAGAAATCAAGATGGTTAATTTGAAGATCAACGGAATCGCCGTTACAGTCCCTGCGGGAAGCACCATTCTCGAGGCGGCGCGCAAGGCAGGGATCAAGATCCCGACGCTGTGCTATCTGAAGGACATCAACGCGATCGGCGCCTGCCGTGTCTGCGTGGTAGAGGTCAAGGGCGCGAGAAGCCTCGTCGCCGCTTGCGTCTTCCCGGTCAGCGAAGGGATGGAAGTCACGACCAACTCCAAGAAGGTCATCGAGAGCCGCAAGACCACGATCGAGCTGCTCTTGTCCGACCACAAGAAAGAGTGCCTCAGCTGCGTCAGGAACAGGAGTTGCGAATTGCAGTCCCTCGCTCTCGAATACGGCTGTGACGAGAATAAGTACAAGGGCGCCACGTCGAACTATCCGATCGACGATACCACCCCGTACCTCGTGCGCGATAACAACAAATGTATCCTCTGCCGTCGCTGTGTGGCGGCTTGTAAGGAATATCAATCGGTGGCGGTCATCGGCGCAAATGCGCGCGGATTCGACACGCACATCGCTTGCGCTTTCGAAAATCCCCTCTCTTCCGTCGCTTGCGTGGGTTGCGGACAATGTATCACCGTTTGCCCGACCGGCGCTCTCACCGAGAAGTCGGAGATCGACAACGTGCTCGCCGCGCTCGCGGATCCGAATAAGTACGTGATCGTGGGCACCGCTCCCTCCGTCAGGGTCGGCTTGGGCGAAGAGTTCAATAGCCCGATCGGCACCGAGGTCGAGGGCAAGATGGCGGCGGCTCTCCGCAGAATGGGATTCGATAACGTATTCGACGTGGATTTCGCAGCCGACCTCACGATCATGGAAGAGGGCGCGGAGTTCATCAGCCGCGTCAAGAACGGCGGCGTATTGCCGATGATCACGTCCTGCTCGCCCGCTTGGATCAAGTTCATTGAGCACAACTTCCCCGATCAGCTCGCGCACCTGTCCACCTGCAAGTCCCCGCAACAGATGTTCGGCGCGATCATCAAGACCTACTACGCCGAAAAGATCGGCAAGGATCCCAAGGATATCTACGTGGTCTCCGTGATGCCCTGCACCGCGAAGAAGTTTGAGAAGACCCGTCCCGACCAGAATGCTGCGGGCGAGGGCATTCCCGACATCGACGCCGTGCTGACCACTCGCGAGCTCGCGAAGATGATCAAGCGTATGGGCATTATGTTCAACGATCTGCCCGCTGAGAAGTTCGACGATCCTCTCGGCATCTCGACCGGCGCCGCGGTGATCTTCGGCGTGACGGGCGGCGTGATGGAAGCGGCTCTGCGCACCGTGGCGGAAAAGCTGACGGGCAAGGAGCTCCCCTCCGTGGACTTCACCGAAGTGCGCGGCACCAAGGGCATCAAGGAGGCGGAATACGACGTCGCGGGCATCAAGGTCAAGGTCGCGGTCGCGTCGGGTCTCGCGAATGCGCGCGTCCTTCTCGATCAGATCAAGGCGGGCAAGAGCCCCTATCACTTCATCGAGATCATGAGCTGCCCCGGTGGCTGCGTGAACGGTGGCGGTCAACCGATCCGTACTGCGGACGAGAGGAACAACGTGGACATCAAGGCGACCCGCGCCGCGTCGATCTACAAGCTCGACAAGGAGATGCCGCTCCGCAAGTCGCACGAGAATCCCGCGATCATCGAGGTCTACAAGGAGTACCTCGGCGAGCCGAACAGCCACAAGGCGCATCACATCCTGCACACCTCCTATATCAAGAGAGGTCTGTAAGGGACTGTCAAGGGACTTTTGCCCCTTGAAACAAGCAATTGAGGGGTGCGGCGACGCGCCCCTTGATCATACAACCATATAGGTGATAATTCCGTGCGGACAAGGAAGCAGGTGAAAATCCCGCACAGCCCCCGCTACTGTAAGAGCCGCTCTTTACGCAGAGAGAAGAGCGTTAGCGAACGTCACTACCAGGGAAGGCACGCAGGGCGCCATGGCGCCGCTCCAGTCAGGATACTTCAAGTACGGAATGCTCAAAAAATTACTTTCGGAGGGAAAGAAAATGAGGAAATTATTAACTGCTTTAGTGGTAGTTGCTATTTTGGCAACTTCCGTCCTGTGCGTGGCTTGCCAAAGCTTCGAGGGAACGGCTTTTGAAGCGCTCTCTCAAATGAAAGAGGATGGCAAGATCGAAATGACGTATACCGGCACCCCCGGAACAGGCGTTTTCCTGACGACCGTCACGTATGACGGCTTTACGATGGGTGATAGCGGATACATTTGTCTCTATATCAATTCGACCAAAGATGAAAACCTTTATATTGACGGCTTTATGGCATCCGGCACTTACAAGGGCGAAACCTTCAACCCGTCCGTTGCGATCGACAAGATCGTGTATGAAAAGGGGATGAAGCTTTTGGTCGTCTATACCGAACCGAATAGCGAAGGACAGTACGTTCCCGCGAAGGGCGACGCGCTGCTTTTCACGCTCCCCAATAAGGTTGAAAAGGTCACTCTGGACTAAAGACATCGTTTTAACTGCGCTTGCGGCAGCGCTGCTCTCTGCGGGCAAACAGGCGTTGGCGTCGATCCCGAACGTCGAGGTCGTCACCCTCCTGATCATGCTTTATGCAGCCTGCTTCAAGCCGCAAATCGCTTTTATCGCGACCGCCGTATTCATCGTAATAGAATGCTTCATTTGGGGCATCCATACCTGGGTGCTTGCCTATATCATTCATTGGAACTTCGTGGCGTTCGCGACTTTTTTGCTTTCGCGCGTATTCAAAGTCAAAAATCGGTTCATATATTTAGCGTTCACGATCCTCGTGACCGCGTCTTTCGGCGTGCTGACCACCTTGATCGATTCGATCATCGGGGCGGGCAGAACGGGGCGTTCCTTCTCCTTGATCTTTTCGGTCACCTATATGCGCGGCATTTATTTCTATATCGTGCACGTGGTCGGAAACGCCGCTTTCAACATCACGCTCTTCGCGCCGATGCGCGACTTGCTGGATAAACTTATGATCAAATATTACGGCAGAGACGTCTTCTTGAGAGAAGGAGACGGCGCCGCGGTATTGAAGCAGAAGGAGAATGTTAACGAGCCCGCTCCGTTGACAGGTGCGGGCTCGCGTGATACAATAGAAACCGACGCGGGACGTTCGGACGACTCCGACGATCCGCGCGAATAAAACTGTGAGGTGAATACAATGGCAAATATCATCGCTTTGGCATGGTGGGGAACGCTACTGATCGTCTTGGGCGTGGTTCTCTTCATCATCATTATCGTTTCGCTCTTCGCGAAGACCTACAATAATCTCGTGAACGGCAGAGAAAAGGTCAAGAACGGTTGGTCGCAGATCGACGTGCAACTTCGCCGTCGTTTCGATCTGATCCCGAACCTCGTCGAGACGGTCAAAGGATACGCCGCGCACGAGAAGGAGACCCTCGAGAACGTCACGATGTGGCGTAGCCGCGTCAGTAGCGCCGCGACTCCCGAAGAGTCGATGGAAGCGAACAAAGGTCTCTCCGGCGCGCTCGGCAGGCTCCTCGTCACGATGGAGAAATATCCCGATCTCAAGGCAAATCAAAACTTCCTGAAACTCCAAAACGAGCTGACCGAGATCGAAAATAAGATCTCCTTCGCTCGCCAGTTCTACAACGACACGGTGCAGAAATACAACGTCCTCGTCAAGCGCTTCCCGTCCAATATCATTGCGTCGATGTTCAAGTTCAAGGAAGAGAAGTTCTTTGAGGTCGACAATAGCGTGCGTGAGAACGTGCCGCAGGTGAAGTTCTGATGAACGGATCGGTCAAAACGAACGAGAGAGGCAAGGCGCGCATCGCGGCTTGCCTTATCTTTATCCTCTTGATCGCGGCGCTCGTCGTCACCCTCTCCTCGTGCAAACTCTTCGCGAGCGAGATCGTCCTGAAAAAGCTCGACATCACGGTGGACGTCGGCGCGGACGGCTGGACGACCTTCACCGAGACGTCCGAGGCGAAGTTCAGCGCGCAGGACACCGATTGGTGGAACTTCTACCGTATCATCGACGACAGTACCCTCCTACGCAGAATGAGCGAAAAGGACGCCTTTTCGATTGACGGGTCCTCTTTCAAGGTGAACGGGCAGGCGGTGGAGTTTATCGGGGCGGTCGACCTCGACGATAGCAACGAGGAGTGGAAATACAAACATTCTTCCAAGTCGTACGGCTACTACTACGTCCGTCCGAGCGGCGTCGAGATCGGGGTGATTCTGCCCGCATTCTCGAGCGGCACGCGCACGATCTCCTACAGCTATGCCGTGCAAGGGATCTTGACGGGCATCGCCGACGCGTCGGTCTTCTACTACAAGTATCTGTCCGAGATCAATACGATGGACGTCGACGAAATGACGGTGAAGGTGAACCTGCCCAAGGCGGAACCGGAACTTCGTTCCTGGCTCCACAATTCGGGCAGCGCGGTGGGCGTTTGGAAGCAGTCCGATGACAAGCGCTCTGTCGAACTCTACGTCGAAGACGTCTCCGCCGGGGAATATATCGAAAGCAGAATCCTCCTGAGCAAGGGGGCGTACGTCCTTTCTTCCACGAACAACAAGACGACCTGCATCGACGTCGAGAACGAGGAGCAGGCGTGGTACGACGCGTATATGCGTAAGCAACGCATCTTACTCGCCGTCACGATCCTAGACTATATCCTCGGCGCTCTCTCCCTCGTGCTCGCTGTCGTGATCTTCCTTATCGAGAAGCGCAGGAACAGCCCGTTGGATCTTGCCGACGCGCCGATCTATTATCGCGAGATCCCCGAGGGGTACACGGGCGGCGAGGTATCGCCCCTCTACTTCTATTACAGCAACGAGAAGTATATCGACGAGAGTATCTCTGCGACGATGCTCGAACTCGTGCGGCTCCGCTATATCACGATCACGCCGGACGAGAGGAAGAAGGGCGCCGTCATCACCGTGCTACGTCAGGACGAAGAGGACGAATTGCGTACTCACCAAAAGTACGTCGTGGAAATGCTCTCCTTAGTGAAGTCGATGGGCACGCCTTTTACGATGAAGGAGTTTGAGTCGTACGGCAAGAATCACCCGGGCAAGATGCTCTCGATGGTGAATAAGTACGAAGAGGCGATCAAGAATAAGTCTCAGCGCGACGGCGCCTATCAAAAGGGGAATCCCGCAGGGGCACGGGCACAGCGTTTCACGACAACGATGGTCGGCATCGGCGTCGCCGTGGTCATGCTATCCGGTTTCGCGCATTTCTTCGTCGGCGTCGGGATGTTCTTCTTCGGTGCGGGGCTTCTGCTCGGCGGCTTGGTCCATTATCTCCTGTCGAAGAGGCTCAAGGCGCCTTTGACCGTGCCCGGGCAACGCGAATACAACAATTTGCACGCTCTCGCGAAGTTTATGCAGGAGTTTTCCGCGATGGACGAGCACGAGATCCCCGAGCTCGTCTTGTGGGAAGACTATATGGTCTTCGCCACCGCGATGGGAATAGCGGATAAGGTCGCAGAGCAACTCGAGATCGCTTATCCCGAGTTCAAGCGAATGTCCGCGAGCAGTTTCGATCCCTCGACCTTTATGATCCTCTGGTTCTTCTCGCCCTCGTTCCGCTTTACGACGGGGCTGAACTTCGTCGGCAATATCGCGAACGTGATCCGTTCGGTCCACATCGCAGACCGCGCCTTGAAGGCGGCGAAGCTCGCAGGCAAGATCGGCGGTGCGATCGGCGGCGGCAGCGGCAGGGGCGGCGGCTCCTCGTTCCACGGTGGTGGGGGAGGGTTCTCGGGCGGCGGCTTCGGAGGACGGCGCTGAGCGCGTATAAGGGCGCGAATACTGCTCTACCGTCTTGCTCGCGACCGATCACGTACAAGCAGTACGCTCACGCCCGCTCCCTCGCGGAGCGTTTGTCTTCGTTCCTTCTCCGCGCTCAGCGAGTTGCTTGCTCAAGCGTGCGGTATAATGTCGGGTTTGCTTTTTTTTCTGTCCGCAAGAGGGTTTGACGGGTGGCGGAGAAGATGGTATACTGAAAACGGTATAGCGCTTTACGGAGGAGGTAAGTATGGAAATCAACGAGGTTTTTGAGTCGTACAAAGGATCGGTACAGGAAGAGAATCGTAATCTTATGACGATCGCTTGCGATGAAATGCAATCCAAGCAATACGAAGAGGCGGCGGCACATTTCGGTCAACTGTACGAAAAAGCCCCGAACGATTATATGGCTTTCTTTTTTAGGGCATATAACAAGAATCATTGCGGAATCAAATTGAACGTCACGGCAAATGCCGAACGGCTGACCTCCGCCTTTCAACTGGCTTGTCAAAAGGCGGTCGGAGATCGGTATCGTTTTCGGGATAATATGTTTTTGTTGATGCACTATTACGATGAAGGGATGAATTTTTTGGAAAACGCCGCGGTCTCGTTTGAATCCGAAACCAAACGGCAGATCAAAAAGCAACGGATAAACACCTTGATCGACGTGGCGGAAACCTATCACGACAGCATTTCGACGGAGGTTGAGTTGGAATCCTACGTCGTAAACTATCTAAAGGAGTTTGACCG